>CAYUYX010000004.1:0-26816 GCA_964449495.1 uncultured Candidatus Bathyarchaeia archaeon | reverse complement strand
TCGTCCCGCTCCCCTACGTGGTGAAGGGCATGGACCTCTCCTTCAGCGGCCTCCTGACGGCGGCCCTGAAGCTCCTCCGCTCCGGCCGTTACAGGCTTGAGGACCTATGCTTCAGCGTCCAGGAGGTGGCCTTCTCGATGCTCGCAGAGGTAACGGAGCGTGCTCTGGCCCATACGGAGAAGGAGGAGCTCCTCCTCACGGGCGGGGTCGCCGCCAACAGGAGGCTCAGGGAGATGCTGCGCTACGTGGCCGAGGAGCACGGCGCCCGCTTCGGCGTGGTCTCCAGGGCCTACGCCATGGACAACGGCGTCATGATAGCCTGGACGGGCATCCTCGCCTATCGCTCCGGCCTGGAGACGCCCATAGGGCAGAGCCACGTGAGGCCCCGGTGGCGCATCGATGAGGCGCCCGTCCCCTGGAGGGAGCGCTGATATAAGGGGCCGTCCCGGATATCCCCTGGTGAGGGAGCTTGTCCGAGGAGAAGTGGAGGCTATTAGAAAAATGGCGGAGGGAGGACGAGGAAGCTCGTGAGATAAGGCGGAGGGAGGCGGACTGGGCTTTCATAAGGAGCCAGCCCCCGAGGTTGAGGCGAGCCCTTGAGGCCTTCGTAGAATGCGGGGACCTATACGTGGCCTCCCGCATAGCCGGCATGACGATGGATGAGTTCAACGAGCTCAGGCTGAGGGCCAGGATACCGGTGGTGGTCTGATGGGCTCGGCCGTGATAGATACATGCTTCCTCATAAATTGGGCCAGGTTCTCCAGGCGGGATGGATTGAAGCTCGTTTTCGATAGGCTATTCATGCCTGAGCCGACGTTCTCCGAGGTGAAGAGCGATACCGCTCTTTCTTTAGCATCTGAATGGCTATCACAGCGCTTCCTCGTCCTGACGCCCATCATGCCCACCGATGAGCCGGGTATAGAGGCTATCTTGAGGTTCGTGGCAAGCCATTCGGAATTGCCATCCATAGACCCCCCAGAGCTCTACGCCTTCACTCTGGCCAGGAGGCTGGGCATCCCCCTCCTCACGGACAACAAGGCGCCCAAGAGGGTATCCCTTGCCTCTGAGGAGCTCTCATCTGTGCTCGTCCTCGACTCGTTAGATGTCCTAAAGCTCATCGCCGAGGAAGGGCCCGATTTGGCCGAGCTCGTCGAGCTCTTCATGGCGGACACGGGCTTCAGGTTCTCGAGGAATAGGCTGGTCGAGATAGGCCTCCTTCCCGGGAGCAGCCAGAAGAAGAGGCGCAAGCGCTCCCTTGAGGAGCTGTTAGAGGAATGGCGTAGGGAGGACGAGGAGGCCCGCGAGATAAGGCGCCGTGAAGCCGATTGGGCCTTCATAGAGAGCCAGCCGCCCAAGCTGAGGGCAGCCCTCAAGCTCTACGTGGAGCTGGGCGACCTCCACCTGGCGGCCCGCATAGCCGGCATGACGGTCGACGAGTTCAACGAGCTCAGGCTAAGGGCCAAGATACCCGTCGTGCTCTGAGGGGCGGGGGCGCCGTCAGCTTAACCCTGACCTCTCATCCCTCGACCGGGTAAGTCCTCCTCATCCGGCAACTTATATTGGGTCGGGCGTCTTGATAAGCCTTGTGAGCGGGCCTTGCGCATCATAGCGGCCGACTCCGGGGGAGCCCTCCTCAACGAGCGCTTCGAGCCAACGCACATAGTCTGCACGGTGGCCGTCCTCGTGGAGCCCCCTTACAGGGCCCCATCGGCCCTCCTCCCCGAGCCCTCCTTCTGCCCCACGGACGACAGCTATCCCCTGCTCGTGAAGGAGCTCGAGCTCTGCCGCCGCCTCCTCGAGAAGCACGAGGCGGACGTGGTGCACTTCGACGTGAGCCTCCGGGGCATCCGGCTCGACGAGCTCAAGATGTCGGAGCTCGCCCATCTCCCGGAGCGGGTGAGGGTGAGACTCACGAGGATATTCCCGAAGCTGACCTTCATCGCCTCCGAGATGTGGGCCTCGAAGGGCGTCCCCGCTCTCGCAATTGGGAAGGAGAGCGTGCCCGTGAGGATAGCGGAGCTCTCCTGCGCCGCTCACGCCGTTCTGTTCTCCGCAGAGAAGGCGCTTGAAGAAGGAAGACGCCTATTCCTCGGCCTCCCCACGAGCTGCACGGTGCTTGTCTCAGGGCGCACCTTGATGGCCCGGTCCCTCCTCCCCGCAGAACACGATTTGATTGGGTTTGCGAACGACGAGCGCGGCGTTATGGCCTCCGTCGCCATCAGGGAGATGCCGAACCCGGTGGCCAGGGGCTTCAGGATGGTGGAGATAAGGCCGAGGACATCGTGAGCAGGCGGGCTCCCTCAGGAACGGGCGAGTCTTAGGACCTCTCTTGCCACCACGCCGGCGGCATCCAGCTCGGAAGCCATCTCCATGGCCTTCTCGGCCGCCCTCTTGTACGAGCTGTCTTCTAAAAGGTCCTTGAAGGCTTTTCCCACGCTATCCACGCTCAGCTCGTGCTGGAGGAGTACCTTGGCAACGCCCACCTCCTTGGCCCTGAGGGAGTTCAGCATCTTCTCCGTGTGGCTCGGGGGCGGGACGATGAGCATGGGCTTCCCGTAGGACATGGCCTCGAGGATGGCGCCGTGCCCTCCCCTCGTTACGAGGACATCGCAGGCCTTTAGGTACGAGAAGAAATCGTTCACCCAGTAGAGGACCCTTAGCCCCTCGCCCTCGAAGGCCACCTTCTCGCCCCCGCTGGGCTTCCCGAGGGAGACCACGGCCTTAAAATTCCCCCGGCTGACCAGCTCGGAGAGTATTGGGAGCATCTTCTTCACGAAGAAGGGTCTCTCCCATTTCATGCCCGTTACAGGCATGAAAATCAGGGGCTCTTCAGGCTTTATGCCTATGCGTTCTTTTAGTTCCTCCTGGCCCGGGAGCTCCTCGGGCCGTTTCTCGAGCATGGGGCCCACGAGCCTTAAGCGCTCATCTAAGTACCTCGGGAGCCTCAGGTTCATGAGCGAAATCGTGTACGGCTCGGGGAAGTCCGGCACGAAGACCTCATCCGCCATCAGCCATATGGGCCCGAGGGTGGCCACGAGCCCGGCCTCCGCCAACCTCGATGCCCTGAGCATCCTCCTCTTCCTGGGGATGTAGACCCTTATCTGATGGACTATGCAGGCGCAGGGGAGGCCGAGAAGCCTCGCAGCCATGACGGTGGCCGCCCTCGTATCCGACACGACCACGTCCGGCTCAACGGCGCTCATGTAGCGCATGTCGTGGGCCAGCTGGTTGGCCACGAGCCCCACGAACTTAAGGCCGTAGCCGAGCTCCCTGAGCGTCCTCTCCACGTCCACCTCGCCGTTGGGCTTCATCGCTATCCTGAACTCCCTCACCTTGAGCGCATTTAGGCCGGCTTCGGCAACGTAGTGAAGGCCCTCCCCATAGGTGGCGAAGAAGGCCTCGACGGGCACGTGCTGACGCAGGCGCTTAAGGACTACTTCGCACCGTCTCGCATGGCCTAAGCCAAGGCCGCAGGGTGCGAAGTACGCCCTCAAGGCCACCCGCGCCCCTCCTCGAGAACCTTATAAGGGATGCGGGAAGAGCAGTAGTTGGTGAAGGACTTGGGGAAGGCGCTTCTCGCCCTCGCAGCCTTCTCGGCCCTTCTCCTCCTTATAACGAGCACGGGAGCCGCGTGGGCTCTTGAGCCGAACGGGACAAGGGCCTTCTACGCGGGCGTGGCCCAGGCGTCCGGCGCCATCGTGGACACGATAGAGGAGGAGGTCATGCTGGCCCCCGGCGAGATAATCGTCATATCCTACAACGGGACGAGCGGCCAGCTCATCACGACGCCTCTTGCGGAGCCCCCTCTCCCCGATACGGCCTTCCAGGCGGTGGAGAAGGCCCCTCTCTGGCTGAGGTGGAAGCTCCTCAGGGCATTCTACGATATGATGAAGGTGGAGATAGACGAGCGCTTCACGGGCTCTAAGGTCAGCAGGCCCGCCCTCGCCGATTTCAACGGGGATGGCCTCCTCGACCTCTTCATCGGCCTCGGCAACGGGAAGATCATGTACCTCGAGAACGTCGGGACGGCCTACCGCCCGTTGTTCTTGGACAAATCGGACCTCCTCCTCGGTGTCGAGATACCGGTTTACGAGGCGCCAGCGAGCCCAGCTCCCGTGGACTTAGACGGCGATGGCCTCATGGACATGGCCGTCGGCCGTGAAGACGGCAAAATCGATTTCTGGTGGAACAGGGGGACCCGCACTCTCCCGAGGTGGAGGAAGGCCTCCTACCTCTTCAAGGACATAGATGTCGGGCGCTACTCAACCCCCTTCTTCATAGACCTGGACGGCGATGGCCTCATGGACCTCGTGGTCGGCAGCCGCTCCGGCCAGGTGCACTTCTACTGGAACAGGGGTAGCCCGACGGCCCCCTCCTGGGTGGAGGACGAGACCGTATTCGATGGCCTCCCCGCCACGCCCATGTCCTCGCCGGCCCTCTTCCGCACGGCAGATGGGACCCTCTGGCTGGCCATAGGCATGGAGAACGGCACAATATGCTTGTTCAAGAACGTGGGGACGGCCACCAGCCCGAGCTGGGAGCAGGCCCCCGAGGCGGCAAGGGAGCTCGATGTCGGGGACTGGGCCTTCCTGGGCTCTGGCGATTTGAACGGCGATGGGAAGCCGGACCTCGTGGCTGGCAACAGCGCAGGGGATGTGTTCTTCGCGAGGAACGAGGGGACGCTCGAGCAGCCCCTCTTCGTGTCCAGGAGACACGGCCTCGAGGAGATAGTGGATAAGGCCGGCGGGCTCTACGAGTACCCGACGCCCCACATAGAGATTCACGACCCGGTGTTCTTCTACAAGTGGTATTTAGACGCCTTCCTCGGCCCCCACTACTACGAGACGGGCCGGACCTGGTACGGCTACTACCCGGACCTCGACAAGCTCATGGCCTTCAGGGAGCACTACACGGATTACGTAGATTTCATAGCCCGCTTCCTCCTCAACGTCTCCGAGCCCTACGTGGACGAGATAGCCTACTGGATAGCCAACGAGCAAGTGAACCTCCTGAGGACCATCGCCTACTACGCCATAAGGGAGGGCAACGACATCACCGGCGACTACCTCCTCAACGTCCAATCCATCTACGAGACGGCGGAGCTCCTCCCCTACGTCCGCATGGTAGAGCACCCGGAGGCCAATTACACGACCATAGCCTTCCTGACGGAGAACGGCACGTGGTTCGAGGTTGACCCGTACATCTACTACCAGCACCTCATGATGCCCAACTGGAACACGCTTAGCCCGGGCCTGAGGCTCCAGGACTATTACGAGGGGCGCTTCTTCAGGACGACGCTCCTCTACGATGACCGGTACGGCGTGTCGCTCTACGACCTCGTGAAGAACGCCTCCACGCCCTTCGAGGCAGCGAGGCGCATCCACAACTGGAGCTGGTACATCATAGAGGCCCGCTGGGACAACTACGGCTCCTGGCGCGTGCGCGGCTGGTGGCAGATATGGACGCACCTCGACCCGGTTAGGAAGGACTCCGAGGTAGTGATGTGCGGCGAGTTCGCCACCATAACGGAGTGCTGGCTCAGGTCCGTCCTCATACCTGCCGTTGAGGCGCTCAACGAGGGGGAGGACCACGTCTGGGTGGAGTTCTACGCCCAGGACGGGCGCTGGCACCACATGGACACCACCGGCGGCCCGGAGAACTACTTCGACAACCCCCGCCTCTACGAGGAGGGCTGGCGCAAGAACGTATCTGCTGTTTACTGGGCCGACCACGGGGGGCGCTACGAGCACCCCGTCGTGAGCCCGCTGCCCTACACGTATAAGGCCCGTGTGGTGTTCAAGGTGAGGGACCCGGCCGGCAGGCCCGTGGACGGCGCCCGCATAGAGGCATGGAGCCACTGGCTCATACCACGCTACGGCTTCGCCTTCATGTCCTTCTACAACTACACGAACGAGGACGGCGAGGCCACGCTCCACCTCGGCTACAACAACTACACGTTCCTCATCGTGTCGAGGTACGGCCACGTCGTGCTCGGGTGGCCCTACCCGAACATGACGACCATATACGAGAACCAGACATACGTATTCGAGATAACGCTCCCGAGGGAGAGGGCAGAGCCCCCGGGCGCTGAGGGCGTAACGGGCCTCCCGAGCGATTTCAGCCAGTACCACCTGGCCATAGATGTTGAGCTCCTCGGTGCCTACCAGTACGCCCCGGATGTAACGGGCGTGAGCCAGTGCTACCGCTACCAGGACGTCTGGGATTTCGTGCCCGGGGAGGGCGCATACATATCGGTTTACGTCCTCGACGGGGACGGCTGCGCTGAGCTCCTATCTGGCCACGGCTTCACGGCCTTCCTGGCCGCCGAGAGGGGCACGGGTCTCGAGGTCCCGGAGACGCCTCTGCCGGAGGACGTCCTCGACGGCCTATGCGTGGTCATCTCGAACGCCCACTCCGAGACCACGTACAAGCTCGTGAGGCTCAACGTAACGGTCATCTACGATAACAAGCCCCCGACCGTCATCATCCACGAGCCGGAGGACGGGGCCGTGATAGACGGGGATGTCGTAACCGTCGTCTTCAGCTCCCCCGACCCGGACGTACACCACTTCGAGATTTCCGTCGACGATGGCACATGGCAGGAGGCCGCCTCGCCGTACAACATAACTGGCCTCCCGAAGGGGCGCCACACGATAAGGGTGAGGGCCATCGACATCTCCGGCCTCGTGGGAGAGGCATCCGTAACCATCACGCTCGACCACGAGTACCTGGCCGGGGGAGGGCCGCCGGTCGCCATATACGCCATCATCGCTGGCGTGGGGGCCGCAGCCGCCATAGGCTCCGTCGCGGCGTTCAAGCTCATGAGGCGCTCATGAGGAAATCCCTTCTTTTTTGCGTTTCTCCTCTCGAACACGGAAAGGCTTAAATTCCATTCCGGCCGCCCTAAACCGGATGGGGGGAAGATGTCGAGGAAAACCCTGGCCTTCCTGGCCCTCGCCTGCGCCCTCGCCGTCCTTGCGCCCCTCGTGCTGAACTCCTACGCCGCTCTGCCAGCGCAGACGAGGAAGATGGGCGGGGTCCTCAGGATAGCCCTCCTCGACGACGTGAAGACCCTGAACCCCGTCTGGGCGATGAGCGTCTGGGATTGGTACGTGCTGGGCGTCATCTACGAGGGCCTGACGGCCACCGACCCGAAGACGCTCGAGCCCATCCCGTGGATAGCCGAGAAATGGGTGATGCTCGAGCCGACGCACTGGGTGTGGTACATCCGCGATGATGTCTACTGGCACGATGGGGAGAAGCTCGACGCGTACGACGTGTGGTTCACGTACAAGTTCTACAGGGATGGCGCCGCCACGGCCGGCTTCGCCAGGTACATCACCTACGCCAAGTTCGTGAAGGACGTGTGGGTGGAGCCCCCGAACAAGGTGCACGTCGAGCTCTACGAGCCCTATGCGCCATTCGTCCGCTACCTGAGCGCTGCTCCCCTCCTGCCCGAGCACATCTGGGGCCCGGCCTTCGTGGAGGGCTATGACGTGGCGAAGCACGAGGCGCCGCAGGTCGTGGCGACCAACCCCTTCAGGGGCGTTGAGATAACGGCCTGGAGGATAAAGGCGGACGAGGTCATGAGGACCTACATGCCGGAGCCCCTTGTGGGCTGCGGCCCCTTCAAGTTCGAGGCGTGGGTGGCCGGCCAGTACATAAGCCTGAGGGCCTTCGAGGACTATCACAGGGAGATAAGGGACCCCGAGACGGGCGAGCTCCTCGGGACCTACGGGCGCCCGAACGTGGACAGGCTCCTCTTCGTCATCATAACGAGCCCGGCGGCCCAGCTGCTCGCCCTCCAGAGGGCCGAGATAGACATGATGGCCTGGCCCCTCCTGCCGGCGGACGCTGAGGCCATGAAGGGCTACCCGAACATAAGGCTCTGCGTAACGGACGAGGTGGGCTACTTCCACCTCACGTTCTGCATGCGCAGGGGCGAGTACTGTAATGAGATAAACTTCCCGTGGGAGGGCGACGGCAAGATGGGCTACTCGGCCGAGGCAGCCCGGGCGCTGAGGCGTGCTCTCTGCGCTCTCACGGACAAGAGGACCATAGTGGATAAGTTCCTCCTCGGCTACGGCTATCCGGGCTTCGGCCCCGTCCCGAGGGTGGAGCTCGAGCCGGGGAAGGTGTGGAAGTGGTATCACCCCGGCTTCGAGAACGGCTCGCTCGTGGAGAAGTACCCGTGGATGAAGCCGGAGAAGGACGTGGAACTGGCCAGGCGCCTACTGGAGGATGCCGGCTTCGTTGACACGGACGGCAACGGGAAGTTCGATGCGTGGAGGGGGCCCATGGGAGATGTCCCGCTCCCATCGACCGTCGAGGTCATAGCGCCCAGCTACGACCCGATAAGGATACAGTGCTGCATGCTCGTATGCGCCGACTACGAGGAGGTGCTCGACATAGACTTCGTGCCATCTATAATAGAGTTCCACAGCATAGTGATAGCCACGTCCGTGCGCCACGACTACGACCTGTGCATCCTGGGCTGGTCGCTCGGCGTGGACCCGGCCTACCTGTACAGCCTCTTCCACTCCGATGAGGCCGTCCCCTTCGGCGGGAACATGGCCGGCTTCAAGAACAGCACGTACAACGAGGTATCCGAGAAGGTCCTGACGGAGCTCGACGAGAAGAAGAGGCTCCAATACGTGTACAGGTGCCAGGAGATAATCGCAAGCGAGTGCCCGAGCATAATCCTCTACTACCGCAAGGCCGTTTACGCGTATAGGACCGATACGCTGGGCGGCGTGGTGGAGATGCTCGATGGCCCTGTCAACGGCTGGACGCTCCTCACGTGCTACAAGAAGGCGATAGGGGGCAGGATACCCGGCTGGCGCTTCGCATGGGAGTTCCTCGTCTTGGCGGGCATAGCAGCGGCCGTCCTCACGCCGGGTGGTCTCTGGTACATGAAGCGCTCCATAGAGGCTGCCCTCTGAAACCCCTATTTTTTATCCTCTCCTCTGAGATGTGAGAACGCTTATATCTCCTGTTCCTCACGCCCGTCGGGTGAGGACATTGGCCCTCAGGGATTACGTGGCCAGGCGGTTGGTAACGGCCTTCGTAACCTTCCTCCTCGTGGTAATCGCCAACTTCTTCATCTTCAGGATGATGCCCGGCGACCCGACGCTCTGGTACATGCAGGCCATAAGCCAGCAGCACCAGCAGATGCCAGCGGAGGAGCTCGAGAAGCTGAAGGCCCGTATAGAAGAGCTCTTCGGCTTCAACAAGCCCCTTCACGAGCAGTTCTTCATATACATAGCATCACTGTTCACCTTCAATTTCAAGATATCCATAACTATGGAGCTCGGGAAGCCCGTGATAGACATCATAGCCGAGCGCCTCCCGCTCACCATACTGCTCCTCACGCCCGCTTACGCCATAGCCATCTGGGTGGGCATGAGGCTCGGGGCTGAGGCGGCTTGGAGGCGCGGGAAGAAGTTCGACATGGCCGCCGTGGCCGTATCGCTCTTCTTCTACTCCATGCCCATCTACTGGCTCGGCGTCATGCTCCAGATAATCGTGGCCCCCACCGGCTGGCCCATCGCTGGCACGCTCGATTGGGCTTATTGGCAGGGCCTCGGCGCCACCTCCGGCGAGAAGACGTTCCTCCAGCAGTTCATGGACATCCTGGCCTACGACCCCCTCGGGGCCATCGTGGACCTCATATCCCACATGCTCCTCCCCGTGATAACCCTCGTCGTCTACATGTACGGCGGCTACTTCCTCGTGATGAGGAACACCATGCTCGATGTCCTCACGCAGGACTACGTTACCACCGCCAGGGCCATAGGGCACGATGATGGGACCGTCCTCCACCGCCACGCCAAGAGGAACGCCATGCTCCCCATGATAACCATCATAGTCCTGGCCTTCGCAGGCATATTCAGCGGCGCCGTCATGACCGAGACCATCTTCTCCTGGCAGGGCATGGGGAGGCTCATCTTCGACGCCATAAACGCCAGGGATTACCCGGTCATCGAGGCCTGCTTCTTCATCATGGCCCTTCTGGTCGTGATAGCCAACCTCATAGCCGACATCATCTACGGCTTCCTCGACCCCAGGATAAGGTACTGAGGTGGTGCGATGGGGATGGCCTTTCGGTCGAGGCTGGCCAGGTACAAGCGGGGGCTCATCTCCTTCTGGCGCCTCTACAGGCAGAACAAGTTCGGCATGGCGGGCCTCATCATGCTCATCGCCTTCATCGCCCTCGCAGCGGTCGCCGACCTCATAGCCATGTCCATGGGCTACAGGTTCGATGAGCTCGTCATATCCGTAACGAGCGTGGGGACCATAACGCCGTCCGCCCTCTTCTGCGCCATAGCCTACGGCGCAAGGGTATCCCTGATAATAGGCATAACGGCCTCGGCGTGCAGCGTCCTCTTGGGGACGCTCATAGGCATGGTGTCCGGCTACATCGGGGGGAAGGTGGACGAGGTCCTCATGAGGATAACGGACTTCATAATGATGCTCCCCCGCCTCCCCCTCCTCATCGTGCTCGCAGCCGTCCTCAGGGGCGGAGGAGCCGCCCTCGGCCTCTCGAACATAATACTCGTCATCGCCATCCTCGGCTGGGCCGGCACGGCCAGGGTGGTTCGCTCGCAGGTGCTCTCGCTCAAGGAGCGCCCCTTCGTGGAGGCGGCGAGGGCCGTGGGGGCCAGCGACCGCTACATCCTCTTCAAGCACATCCTGCCAAACATCATGCCCCTCGTGATGACCTACATGGTCCTCGGCGTGCCAGGCGCAATCCTCTCCGAGGCCTCCCTCACGTTCTTAGGCCTGGGCATAGACATATCGAGGAGCATAAGCTGGGGGAGCATCCTCTACTGGGCCGCCAACCCGTTCTACGGCGCAGGGGCCACGATATACCTGACGAGGCCCTGGGTGGTCATACCGCCCGGCCTGTGCATAACGCTCCTCACCCTCGCCACCATACTGATGGGCTACGCGATGGACGAGATACTGAACCCGAGGCTTAGGAGGCGTTGAAAGAATAAAACGGACAAAAACGGCTTCAGCGCTTCCTGAGGACGAGCTTCGTGATGACGACGGATATCCAGACGCCGACGATGAGCCCTACGGTCGCCCCTATGCCGAGCCCGACCGTCTGGCCATGATTGTAGATATCGCTCAGCAGGCCCCTCACGTTCTCCACATCGATGGTTATCAGCGTGGACTTCGTGTTCCCGGCGAGGTCCTCTACCTCGATTCTCACGGTGTGGTCCCCATCCCCGAGCGTGGTGCTGTCGAAGGTGAAGACGTTCGTCCCCCCTGCGCTATCGAACTCGCCGGCCGAGAGCTCCTTGGCGGCCAGGTCAACCGCAATCGTGGCCTTGAGCGGGTTCGTCTCGTTCACCACGAACTTCACCTCCACGACGCCGGATACCGTTGCCCCGTCGGCAGGGCTCGTGATTTCCACCTCGGGCGGGGTGTTGTCGAGGCAGATGAAGATGGTGTACGTCATCTTGTTGTCGTAGATGTCCACGTACTCGACGGTTACGTTGTAGACGCCATCAGGGAACTTCGTGGTATCGAGGGCTATCACGTAGCCGTACCAGTAGCCGAAGAGCACGTTCGCTTCCGCAATCCAGTAGCCCCACTTAGTGTGGGCCGTCAGGTCGAGGGGGGCGGTCCTGCTCTTCCCATCTACGTCGTAGAGCTCGCTCGGCCTATCCCAGGGCGATATGTAGAGGTAGACGGCCTGCTCGTATTCCTCGGCCTCCTGGGGGCTTATTATCCAGTAAAGGTTGCGCACCTGCCGGCCGAACCTCCGGCCCACGACCCGCCACTCGCCCGGCGCAGCGGGTATGATGGATTCCTCGCGCTTTGGCCTCATCCCGAGCTCCATCCACCTGGCCGGGGCCTTCCACGGGTAGTAGTCCTCGAGGAGGAGGCCGGGTACGTGGTGTATCACGAGGGAGACGGTCTTAGCCTTCCACGTGAGCCCGCCAGCGCCGACGTACGTAACGTTTATCATGATGTCCCAATACGGGAGAGCGGCTACCGTCTCCTCCCACGTCCAGCCGAGGCCCACGGGCGGGGGGCTGATGAGCGTGAGGTTCAGGCTGTAGATGAGGCTCCCCCAATCTATCTCGACCTCGGCCCAGCCGCCCCTCGCCTCCACGACGGGCATGAGGGATATGCTCTCGAAGTACGTGAAGGGCGTCTTCGTGGGTATGAGGAGGAGGTCCACGGCCCTAACGCCCTCGAGGGCCTCCTTTGGCGTTATGGCGACGGTTACGTTCGTCTTGCTCGGGGCGTGGACGTACCGGTCCGTGATGTTGAAGTAGCCCGGCGAGAGGGAGATGTGTATCTCGGGCTCCACCTGGGCTGGCCTCACGGGCTCCTCGGGCACGGGCAGGGCCATCGCATGGGCTGCAGGCGGCTGGGGCACCACCATCGATACGGCCATGGCCAGGAGGCAGAGCGATAGCGCTATGGTCCATGCCTTCCTCATCGAGCTCCCCTCGTCCCACCACCGCCTCTTTGACTTTTTAGGCTTTCCCGTGTCCGCTTCCCCGCTCACCTTTTAAGTCCCCGTGGCCCTGAAGCCGTGGGGAAGGTGTTGTCGAACCTCGAGCTCCGTTGGAGGGCTCTCTCTGACCTGCTGACGGAGCTGAGGGCAAGGGGGGCCGAGATACCGCCCCACGTCGTGAGGGACCTGAGGTCGGCGAGGTCGCTCATAGAGACCGTGAGGGTCAGCCCAGAGTGCGGGGAAGCCGCCGGGATGGCGGAGGAGCTCCTCCTGGGCATCGAGGCCTACCTGCTCGCCGAGGCGGAGGTAAGGCTCGGGCCCGAGAAAGCGGAGGAGTGGGCAAGGAGGCTCTCCGAAGCGGCCTCGGGCATGGAGATAGCCCGGCCTGCCGAGGAGGTGCGCTTCAGGCCAGGCCTCCCGAGGGGAAAGCACTGGATGAGGGTGAAGGTCTCCGACGAGATACCATTAGACCTCCTCGAGCGCCTTGCGGAGGAGGAGGGCGTTTCCGCCCGCGTGGAGCCCGACGGCTTCGTCCTCATCAGCGGGGAGAAGGAGAAGGTCAGGGCCGTTGCGAGGAAGCTCGCCGGGCACCTCAGGAGCGCCCGTTAGCCGGATAGGTCGGCCACGATGAGCTCGGCTACCCTGCGGCCCGAGAGGAGCATGCCCCCGAAGATGGGCCCCATCCTCGGGAGCCCGTGCAAGGTCGCAACGGCCATGCCGGCCACGTAGAGGCCGGGGCAAACCCGCCCGGTAAGCTCTACCACGCTCTTCTCCCCCTCGAGAGCCCACATGGGCTTAAAGCCCCTCAGCTCTATCCCGAGCTCGGGGATGCGCTCCGAGGCGAGGGCGAGTAGCTCGGCGTCATGGCCCGTACAATCTGCCACGGCCCTCGCCCTTATGCCCATGGGGTCAACGTGCAGGCCGGCGTGCTCGACGGCGCTCCACTGGACGACGACGCCTTGGACGGCCGGGGGCTTGAGCCTGTATATGAGGTCCACGATGGACACGCCCAATATCACTTTTGCGCCGGCATCTACGGCAGCCGAGGCGAGTTTCGCTATCATCTCCGCCGTGTCGAGCGTGTAGAGGCCCGGCCTGACCTCCTCGAGCCTACATCCCACCTCCTTGAGGAGCTCGTGAGCTGGCGCCTCCACGACGGCCTTGTGGAAGAGCATGCCGCCCCCTCCCATGCCGCCCCCGAAGGAGAGCTTCTTCTCGAACACCACCGTCCTCAGGCCGGCTCTCGCCGTGTACATGGCGGCCGTGAGGCCTGAGGGGCCAGCTCCAGCTATGACGACGTCTGTCTCGGCCAAATCGAGCCAATCCCTCAGGGCGGCGCTCATGATGGCCCTCGTTACCTCCTCCTCCCCGAAGGCCAGCAGCTCGACTTCACGCTCCGCCAGCACGGCGCATTCCCCTCCTCACGGGCTCAGGCGAGGCCTGCGAGGGCCGATTTAAGGCCTTCTACCACGAACCTCAGGGCCATGTCAAGCTGGCCCGTGTAGATGCCGAGGCCGAGGAGAGTTAGGCCCGTGAGCAGAAGCAGAGCGCCGGCTATCCTCCTCTTCCAAGGCTCCATTCCCTGCGCCTCCCCGGGACCCGCTCGGCAGGCCCTTTAATGCTTTTCCTTCTTTATCCCTGCGAGCTCCTCCGCCAGGGCTCTCTTCGCTTCGAGGTCGCTGAGGGCCAGGAGGGCTATTCTCTGGGCGGCTGGCGAGCCTCCCCCGTGAATGGCCCCCGCCAGGTGGGGGCCTGCCACCCAATTCTGGAGGAACTTGAACATCCTGAGCCTGTGCTCGACGGGCACCCCCGGGGCCCCCACGAGGTACTTGCGCACCCATCCCCCGACATCCGGGCTCTCCAGGTTGGCCTCCGAGGGCATGGTAACCACGAGACCGCCGGCGATGTCGGATGCGGCGACGAGCAGCCTCGTGAAGGCCTCGACGCTCTCCAGCTTGGCCGTGTTGGCCAGAACGGGGTCCGGCACGTAGGCCCCGGACGGCGTACGGACGCCCCTGTAGGCGGCCGCAAGAGCGAGCCCCCTCGTCGCCTCGTTCGCCCATATCATGTCCGTGAGGCGGTCCCTTATGTAGCGGGCGCCGGAGAGGCCGTTGTACTCGGCTATGGCGTATGCGGCCCCTATGACCACGTCCCCGAAGCCGGCCTTGCACGCCGCCCCCGACATACGGTGCATGCTTGCGAAGCGCATCACGAGCTCGCGGGTGAACTCCACCTCCCCACACATGAAAACGCGCTCCCAGGGGACGAACACGTCGTCGAAGATGAGCATACACGTCGTCCTGACGCCGTAATCGGGCAGGCCGGTGTGCTCTGTCTTGACGGCCCTCCTCTCCGCATCCTGGGCCGTCTCCTGCATCACGAACGTGAGCCCCTCTGTCCCGTTGGGCACGGCGAAGGCGAGGGCGTACTCCTCCTCCCCGGGCCTGAGGGCCATCCCCGGCAGGACTATTATCTCGTGGACGCCGAAGGCCCCACTCTGGTGGACCTTGCAGCCCCTCACCACTATGCCATCGTCCCGCTTCTCCACGACATGGAGGTAGAGGTCGGGGTCGGCCTGCTCCCTCGGCCTCTTCCGCCTGTCCCCCTTCGGGTCCGTGAGGGCGCCGCTGCACGCGAGGTCCTGGCCCTGGACGTGCTTGAGGAAGGCCTTGAGGCGCTCGTGATAGTCCGTCCCGAGGCGCAGGTCCATCTCGTGCGTCATGCTGTACAGGGCGGTGAGGGCATCGCAGCCCACGCACCTGTAATTGCAAGTGCCCGTCTTCTGGCTCAGGAGGATGTTGAGCTCCGCCCGCTTGACGAGGTCCTCCGTGCTCAAGCACACCCTGTTGAAGCGGTTGATGCGCTCGCCCGTGAGGTGGCTCTCCGCCGCTGCGATGGGGGCGTGCTCCGGCGAGAGGGCGAGCTCGTACGTCTTCGCTATTGCGTTCAGCACGGGCCGGGTGTTGGGGTGCTCGTAGGGGTCTTTCACGCGCTCGCCGGCCACGTATATCCTCGGCCTGAGACTGCGGATGCTCTCGATATACCACCCCGGCTCCCTGAGGACCATTTCCCATGCACCAGCCGGGGGCCGGGGGCTCCGCAATTAAGGCTTGGCCAAGGCCGGTCTCACGGAGGTCGCAGCGGTATCTTCTTCCCGGGGTTCATTATCCCGTGGGGGTCGAACAGCCTCTTCAGGCCGTATGAGAGCTTCAGCACCTCCTCGCTGACCTCGAGGCCGAGGAAGCCCACCCTCGTTATGCCTATACCGTGCTCGCCGGAGAGAGCTCCCCCGAGCTCGACGGCCTTCTTTAGGACCTCCTTCTCGGCCGCCAGCACCTCAGGGCCGGGGCTCTCGCCCTTGGGGAGCAGGATGCAGGGGTGGAGATGCCCATCCCCAGCGTGGCCGAAGACGGCCATCTTCAATCCATATCGAGCCGCTATGGCGCTCACGGCCTCGACCAGCTCGGGCAGCCTTGAGGGCGGGACTATCACGTCGTTCCACAGTATCCGGCCGTAGAGATGTTCTATGGCGTCTGCGGCGAGAGCCCTCTTCTTCCACATTTCGTCCGCATCGAAGAACACCTTTGGCTCGCCGCAGAGGATGCCTAAGCCAGATATCGCCTCGTTGAGCTCCGAGAGCTTCACCTCCATCTCATCGAAGCGCCTCTCCTCGTTCTTCGACCAACACTCTATCTCGAGCATGACGACGGCGTCCTCCTCCGGGAAGCCCACCTTGTAAACCTGGTTGACGGCCTCCATTGTCGTCCTGTCCACGAGCTCGAGGGCGGAGATATCGAGGCCTGATGTGGAGAGGATGTAAACGGCTTTCCCCGCATCTCTGACATCGGGGAAGGGGAGCATGACGCCTATCCTCGCCGGTGGGAGGGGAGCAAGCCTTAGCAAGACCTTCGTGAAGAGGCCAAGCGTCCCCTCGCTCCCCACGAGGAGGCCCACGAGGCCGTAGGTCGAGACGTGCTTCCTTGTTCTCGAGCCAACCCAGATGCGCCCCGTCCCCGGCGCCACCACCTCGAGGCCGAGCACCCAGTTGCGGGTCGGGCCGTACTTGAAGCTCCTCGGCCCTGAGGCGTTCTCGGCCACCATCCCCCCTATCGTGCACTGCTCGCCCGAGGCCGGGTTGGGCGGGAGGAAGAGGCCGTGTCTCGCCACCTCCGTGTTCAGCTCGTCGTAGATGACGCCTGGCTCGACGAGGACCTGCTGGTCCTCCGGCCTGACCTCGATTATCCTCTTCATCCTCGAGAAGTCCACGACCACGCAGCCGGGCACGGGGACGGCGCCCCCGCTCAGGCCCGTGCCGGAGCCCCTCGGGACGAGGGGTATCCTGTGCTCCACGGCTACCTCGACGAGCCTGACGACCTCATCGGCGCTCTCCGGCCTCACGACCGCCTCCGGCTCGACCTCTATGCGTGTCTCGTCCGACCAATAGGATTTCGGGATGTCCTCGAGCAGCAGCCTGCTCCCGAATATGGATTTCAGGGCCTCAAGGGCCTCCGCCTTCATCCGGCATCATGCCCCCAATCCCTCGACAAGATTATAACCTTTGGTCGACCGGTCGGGCTTCACGAGGCGGGCGAGGCCCCCGAGGACACGCTAAAGGTTTTTTAATAGGCTCACATAGGGGAAGGCGAGAGGTGGAATAAGAGATGGCCTTTGCGATGCCAGGAGCATACGACAGGGCCATCACGGTTTTCTCGCCAGAGGGCAGGCTGTTCCAAGTCGAGTACGCCCTTGAAGCGGTCAACAGGGGCAGGACTATAATAGGCATAAGGTGCTCCGAGGGCGTCGTCCTCGCAGCGGAGGAAGAACTCGAGTCAGAGCTCCAGGACCCGGATTTCGAGTGGAAGCTCTACCAGATAGACGAGCACATAGGGACGGCCATCGTCGGGCTTGGCTCCGACGCCCGTGTCCTCATCGACCACGCCAGGATATACGCCCAGAGCAACAGGCTCCTCTACGACGAGCCCATCGACGTGGAGGTGGTGGCCAAGCGCATCTGCGATATAAAGCAGCTCTACACCCAGCACGCAGGCGTCAGGCCCTTCGGCGTCTCGCTCATAATAGGCGGGATAGACAAGACGGGGCCCAAGGTGTTCATCACCTACCCGGGCGGGGCCTACCGCTCGTACAAGGCCGTCGCCATGGGGCGTGGGCGTGAGGTGGCGGAGTCCATCCTCATGAAGGAGTACAGGGAGGACATGACGCTCGATGAGGCCATATCCCTGGCGGTGAAATGCCTCCTCAAGTCCGCCGAGGCCAGGGGGGAGGGGACGAGGCTGAAGGTGGCCGTCATACCCGTCGAGACGAAGAAGTTCCGCTTGCTCGGCCGTGAGGAAGTCGAGAAGTACATGGAAGCCGTGAGGAAATCCTCCTGACGGCGATTGGGGTGCGTTAAGCCGTGAAGGGGAAGTACACCATAGCCCGGTACGTGAAGGGCGGGGAGAGGTTCGAGGTGCTCGTTGACCCCGATAAGGCCCTCGAGTTCAAGATGGGGAAGGACATCCCCATAGATGAGATAATCGTGATGGACACCATCTACACGGATTCCGGCAAGGGTTTCAGGGCGTCCAGGGAGGCCCTCCTCAAGGTCTTCGGCACGGACGACCCGCTGAAGGTGGCCGAGGCCATCCTGAGGCGCGGGGAACTCCTCATAACCGCCGAGCAGAGGAAGAAGCTCATAGAGGAGAAGAAGCGCCAGATAATAACCTTCATATCGAGGAACTGCGTTGACCCGAGGACGAAGCTCCCGCATCCCCCGGCGAGGATAGAGCAGGCGCTCGAGGAGGTAGGCTTCCCGATAGACCCCTTCAGGGACGCAGAGGAGCAGGCCAGGGAGGTCATCGAGCGCCTGAAGGCCGTCCTGCCGATAAGCATGGAGGTCTTCGTCGTGAAGGCCGTGGTCCCGCCCGAGCACGTCGGCCGGTGCTACGGGGTCGTGAAGAGCTACGGGAAGATACTGCGTGAGGAATGGGGGGCCGACGGCTCCTGGAAGGTGGAGCTCGAGATGCCCGCTGGCCTCTACGGCCCCTTCCTCGAGAAGCTCGGGGAGCTCACGAAGGGCTCCGCGATAGTGAGCCTGGTGGAGGGTGGGTCTTGACGCTCTACTTCGAGAGACGCGAGCTCGTGGTCCCCGGAGACCTCCTGGCCGAGGGGGATTACGAGCCCGGCGAGAACGTCTACAAGGAGGGCGATAAGCTCTACGCCACGAGGGTAGGCCTCCTCGAGCTGAAGGACGGGAGGGTCTCCGTGATAGCCCTGCACTCCTTCTACGTGCCAAAGCCCGGCGATGTGGTGATTGGGGACGTGGTGGACGTGGGCGTGAGCAGCTGGGCGGTTGATATAAGGGCCCCGAGGCTGGCGGTGCTCAGGGCTGCGGACATCATAGGGCGCCCCTTCAGGCCCGATAAGATAGAGCTCACCAAGGTCCTGGGCGTGGGCGACACGATAATAGCGAAGGTGAAGGCCTACGACAGGACGAGGAACCCCGTGCTCACGATGGGGGAGCCGGGCCTCGGCAAGGTCAGGCAGGGCCGTATCGTCCGTATAACGCCCTCGAAGGTGCCCAGGCTTATAGGGAAGAAGGGCTCCATGATATCCATGCTGAAGAGGGAGACGGGCTGCAAGATAGTGATAGGGATGAACGGCGTGGTGCTCGTGAGGTGTAGGTCGCCCGAGGACGAGGAGCTCCTCGTGGAAGCCATAGAGAAGATAGAGCGTGAATCCCACGTGGAGGGCCTTACGGACAGGGTGGCCGAGATGATAAGGAGGAGGAAGGGCCTTGGCGGTGGAGAAGCCCAGGCTGATAGATGAGGCGGGGAAGCGGGTAGACGGGCGTGGGCCAGCCGACCTAAGGCCCATCCACATAGAGGTAGATGTCCTGGCGAACGCAGATGGCTCCGCCTACGTGGAGCAGGGCAACACAAAGGTCCTCGCAGCCGTCTACGGGCCTAAGGAAGTTCACCCGAGGCACCTCAGCCTCCCGGACAGGGCCATACTGCGCTGCAGGTACCACATGGCTCCCTTCAGCGTGGAGCAGAGGAAATCTCCAGCCCCGTCGAGGCGTGAGATAGAGCTCTCCAAGGTCATAAGGGAGGCCCTCGAGCCGGCCCTCTTCCTCGAGCACTACCCGAGGACGGCCATAGATGTGTTCGTGGAGGTCCTGCAGGCGGACGGCGGGACCCGCTGCGCAAGCATAACGGCCGCAAGCCTCGCCCTGGCCGATGCCGGCATACCCATGAGGGACCTCGTGGCGGCCGTTGCGGCCGGAAAGGTAGATGGCATCCTCGTCTTAGACCTCTCCGATGTGGAGGACAAGCACGGGGAAGCAGATGTCCCCTTCGCCATGATGCCCGGCCTGAACAGGGTTACGCTCTTCCAGATGGACGGCGTCCTCTCGCCGGACGAGCTGAAGGAGTGCGTCAAGTTGGCCATGGACGGGTGCAGGCGCATATACGCTCTCCAGAAGGAAGCGCTCAGGGAGCGCTTCGTGAGGATAAGGAGGGAGATAGAGGCGGGGGAGGTGGAGGAGCGGTGAGGTGGATGGCGAAGGAGCCAGTGATATCCAAGATAAAGAAGAAGCGCATAATCCAGCTCATCTCGGAGGGCAAGCGCATAGATGGCCGTGGAAAGCTCGATTACAGGGACATAAGGGTCGAGAAGGGCATAATAGGGACGGCGGAGGGCTCTGCTATGGTCTGTTTAGGCCAGACGGAGGTCGTCGTGGGCGTCAAGATAGGCCTGAACGCCCCCTACCCGGACACGCCGGACGAGGGCATCCTCGCCGTGAACGCCGAGCTCGTCCCCCTCGCAAGCCCCACCTTCGAGCCGGGACCGCCGGACGAGAGGGCCATAGAGCTTGCGAGGGTGGTGGACAGGGGGATACGCTCCTCGGGAGCGGTCGACCTCAAGAAGCTATGCATAATCCCCGGGAGGCGCGTCTACATCCTCTTCTTAGACATATACGTGCTCAACCACGACGGGAACCTCATAGATGCATCCGCTCTGGCGGCCCTCGCAGCCCTCAGCGATGCCAAGCTCTACGGCTACCAGGTAGAGGACGACAGGGTGTTCCTCGACAAATCCATCTGGACGCCCCTGCCGCTCCAGGACCAGCCGGTGGCCGTTACGCTTGCGAGCATCGGCGGGGAGCTCGTCGTTGACCCGTGTCTTGAGGAAGAGCTCGCCATGGACGCCCGGATAACCATAACGGTGAACAAGGATGGCGATATCTGCGCCGTGCAGAAGGGCGGCCCGGGCTTCCTGACCGTGGAGCAGGTCCTCGGGGCAATAGATATAGCAAGGGAGAAGGCCGCCGAGCTGAGGGCCAAGGTGTTGGGGTGAGGTGGGGATGGGAAGGACGAGGAAGGTGGGGCCCGCCGGGAGCCTCAAGGCCCGTTACGGCTCAACGCTCAGGAAGAGGTGGGCGAGGATAGTCGTCGCCATGAGGACGCCGCACAAGTGTCCCCGCTGTGAGACGAGGGCCGTCAAGAGGGTGAGCGTGGGCGTCTGGAAGTGCAGGAAGTGCGGTCTCGTCTTCGCCGGCGGAGCCTACGTGCCGTACACGAAGACGGGCGATATAGCTCGTAGGGCCTCGACGCCCCCGAGGCCGAGATGATATGGGCCTCATAATGATAACCATGTCCAGGAGGCCCACGAGGCTCATAAGGACTTTCTGCAACGAGCTTGCGGCCACCCTGCCCAGCGCCATCCGGGTGAACAGGGGAAAGATGAGCTTCGAGGACATAGCGGAGAAGGCCTGGGAGCTCGGGGCCGATAGGGTCATCCTCGTGAGCCGCTGGAAGGGCAATCCCGGCAAGATATGCCTCTTCAAGCTCGCCGAAGAAGGCCTCCAGCCCTTCCCTCCCCTCATATACATATACGGGATAAAGCTCCGCCGCGCCATGGGCGTCAGGCTCGGGAAGGTGCGCTCTATAGGCGTGGCGGCCGACCCCGGGAGGACGAGGCTCGGCAAGGCCCTGGCCGAGTTCCTCGATGCCCCCTTCCTCGGCCCAGGAGGAGCCCCGGAAGCCGGGGGCGAGTTCGACGTGGTGCTGCGCGTCAGACCGGATATCGAGCGATACGCCGTGATGAGCTTTTACAGGGCCCGAGACGGCCGGGAGGTAGGGCCGAGGATAAGGGTGAGGCACCTGATATGGGACCTGAGCTAAGCCGGGAGGCTATCCTGAAGCTCCCCTTGCCGGACGCACGGGTGGCGGAAGCGGCCCTAAAGGCCCTCGGGCCGGAGGCGGAGAGGTTCCCGACGGGGCGTTTCTCAGCGAGGATATCGCTCGAGGGCCGGGCGCTCGTCATACGCATAAGGGCGAGGGACACATCGTCCCTGAGGGCGGCCATCAACTCCTTCATGAGCTGGGTGAAGGCCATAAGAGATGCCTGCGCCTCTGTCTCCTCCTCCGAGGACCGATGAGCCGCCCCGCACGCCCTCTTCGCTTGGATGGATTTGGCCATGAGAAAGCTTATCCCGGTCTTCTCTCAGGAGGTAAGATGCTCGACCCCGGCGAGCTAAGGCGCAGGATAACTTCTTTCCCGAGCGATTACATGTGGGATTTCGATATGTTCTGGAGGCGGAAGCTCGAAATAGAGGCGGGGGAGGGCCACATCCTTGATGATAACCACCGGGGCGAGACATACGTGATGTTACGCGGTATTCTACGGAGATGGCAGGCCTTCCGCCCATTTGATACCGTCAGATGCTTGAGCATGCTGAAGCGCGCTCTGCTCAACATCTCGAGCGCCTACGATGAGATTAGGGAATACGAGCTACTGCGCTTTAGCGATATCCCGCTCGAGCCCTTAGAGTTGATATGGGATGAGCTCGGCGTGGTCAAGCATGGAG
Source organism: uncultured Candidatus Bathyarchaeia archaeon (assembly GCA_964449495.1). Taxonomy (GTDB): domain Archaea; phylum Thermoproteota; class Bathyarchaeia; order EX4484-135; family EX4484-135; genus EX4484-135. Next base: position 4,470 of record CAYUYX010000004.1, on the reverse strand, counting down.
GGGTGCGACACCCCCGCAAGCGCTATTACGTCATCTCCATATGCAAGCCCCTCATGCTGCTGTGGGGCCAGACGCTGGCCTTCGACGAGAGGGTTCGGAGGAACCTCCCTCCCGAGTACCGTGCCCCAAGAGAGGGAGGACGTGGGACTTCTGGACTTGGAGACGGGTCATGGTGAGGATTCAGGAAGACCTGAAATCGAGCCCTGGCTTCTTGAGGGCAATCCGGGAGGAGGCAGAAAGGGCGTACGGGAGAGGTCACATAATCCCCTACGGGAGATTCCTCGACATATACTATTGGGTTCCATGACAGGGATGGCGGGAAAAAGCTTGATAAGGGCTCTTGCGACCGCTATGGCTCGTACCTGAACGGGTGCCTGGCGGATGCCCAGAGCTCGAGGAGCTCCTGTGCGGTCGGCCTGCTCTCTATGGCCTTCTTAATGGCGTGGCTCATGGCCTTGAAGTTGTTCAGCTCCACCCTGAAGGGGTTGCAGGCCGTTGGGTGGACGAACACGTGGGCTATCATGCATATCTTATCGCATATCGCCCTGGGTATGAAGCCCGCCTCGACGGCGCCCGCCACGGCCCGGGCTATCCCCCTCATGGCCGGCCCATACGTCATCTTGGCGTGCCTCTCCGTCCTGATGGTTACGGTGGGGACGAGGAGCGTCCTCGGCTCGACGGGGCGCCCATCGAGCTCCACTAGCCTCGGCTCGTGGCCCGGCTGGGGCTCCCTGAGCGCCTCCTCAAAGGCAATTCCGACCGGCCCGTCCCTCAGGCCCAACAGGAGGTCCACGTGCGCCATGTCCACCGAGCCCGGGCCCGTGAAGGCCTCGCCCACGAGGAGCGTGAGGTCGCTTATCTCCTCGGGCGTGGCTGGGTCAGCCATGTAGTCCGGCGCCGAGACCTTTTGGCCTTCACCGATAATGAAGGCCAACTCCTTCCTGGGTAAGCGCCCATATCCCTCTAAGCGCCTCCTCATCTCGGCCTCTACCTCGTAGGGCATCACGCCCCCGGACATGAGGGGCCTCCTAACCCGCTTGCTCGGGCGCCCCCTCGTCATCCAGAGGCCCGCCTTGACGGCCAGGGGCCCCCCGAAGCGGGTTACGAACCTGAGGACCGTCTGGTAGCGCCTCTGGAGCTCGGCAGCCTCCTCGTAGGCATTCCTCCGCTTGATGGCCTCGTATATCTGGACCCACACGTCCGGGAGGAGGTTGGCGGATGCCAGGATGAGCCCATCTGCGCCGGCCATGAGGGCGGGGGCGCCCATCTCGTCGTGGCCGCAGATAACGGAAACGAGGCCCTTGAGCTTCTCCAAGAGCGTCATGAAGTAGGGCATGGAGCCGCTGCTGTCCTTTATGCCGGAGACGGCGCTGAACTCGTGGGCCAGGCCCTCGGCCACCCACCAATCTATCCAGTTCCCCGTGCACTGCGGTATGTTGTACAATATCACGAGCATGTCCGTGGCGCTCAGGACGGCCTCGTAGTGCTCGTAGACCTCCTTATCCGTGAGGCGCATGTAGAATGGCGTTACCACCAGGGCCGCATCGGCCCCCACGTCCTCCGCAGCCCTCGTGAGCTCTATGGCCTTCTGCGTGGAGGCACCGCCGGTCCCGGCTATGACGGGCACCCTCCCGCCCACCTCGTCGAGCACGACCTCGAAGGCCCTGATGCGCTCCTCCGGCGCCATGTTCACGAACTCGCCCGTCGTCCCGCACACGACGAGGCCGTGGACGCCCTGCTCCACCAGCCAGGATGCCAGCTCCCTCAGGCCCTCCTCGTCCACGGAACCGTCTTCCCCGAAGGGCGTTACCATGGCGGGTATGATGCCCTTGGGCCTGAAGCGCCTATCCGGGCTCATTCACGCTCCACCTCCCCCGAGGGCCTTCTTAATGGCGCTCAAGGTGGCCGAGAAGGCGTTATGACATATCATCCTCCTGTTTATGGCCTCGGGCCTCATGGATATGCCGACGATGGCCACGTGGGTTGTACGGAGCTCGGGCTTGAGGAGGCCGGAGCAGAGGGCCTCGAGGAAGGCACGTCCTACCCCGAGCTGGACAGGCCCGTACATCATGCTCGCCTGCCTCAGGTCCCTCAGCTCCACCTCCGGCAGTATGAGCGTCGGGGGCCTGACGGTCAGGTTAGGCTCGAGGACGGCCAAAAGGGCCTCCCTACCGGGCCTGAGCTTCGCAAAAGCCCTCGCCCAGGCCATCCCGACCGGGCCGCTCTTCGGGCCGAGGACGACCCTCGCCTTGACGGCCTCCGAGCCTGAGCCCGCTTCTCCCTCGCCGTAGAAGACGCCCGGGGCCCTGAGCTCCTCCGGCCCGAGCCCGAGCTCATCAAGGGGGCTGGCTTCTCGAGGAGGGTCCGCTTTCCGGCCCTCTATCCTCCCGAGCTTCTCGAGCTCGAGCCTGAGCTCCTCGCGGACTTCCCAGCTCAGCGAGCCCCCGCTCCTGAGAGGCCTCCTCGCTCTTCCCGCTCGCAGGCCCATCATCTTCAGGGCCGCTTTCACGGCCAGGGGGCCGCCGTGCCTCACGATTATCCTGGCGAGCTTCTGAACCCTGAGCTGGAGCTCACGGGCTTTTTCGAGCTGGCCAGTCCTGACGGCCTTGAAGAGCTCCACCCACAAATCGGGTATGATGTTCGCAGAAGCGAGGATGGCCCCGGAGGCGCCGGAGGCCAGGGCTGGCAGGACGACCTCGTCGTGGCCGCAGAGGATGGCGAGCCTATCGCCCACGAAGTCGAGGAGCTCGAGCATGTAGGGGAGGTGGCCGGAGCTGTCCTTCAGCGCCCTCACGTTGGCGAGTTCGGCCAGGTCCTCCACGACCTCCCGGCTCAGGAAGCCCCCGGTGCACTGCGGTATGTTGTACAGCACGATGGGGATGTCCACGGCCCTGGAGAGCTCGTAGAAGTGCTGGTAAAGCCCCTTGTCCGCCGGCCTGAGGAAGTAGGGGGCCACGGTCAGCACCGCATTTGCTCCGACATCTTCTGCATGGCGGGCGAGCCTGATGGCCGTGTCCGTCGAGCTGGCCCCCGTACCGGCTATGACCTGCACCCTATCGCTCACCTCGTCCATGACCGCCTCGAGGACGCTCTTCCTCTCCCCCTCGTCCATGTAGACGAACTCGCCCGTCGTCCCGCAGGGGACCACGCCGCTCACGCCCTTCTCCACCACGAAGCCGACGAGCTCGCGGAGCCCTTCCTCGTCGATGCGCCCACGCTTATCGAAGGGGGTAACGAGGGCCACGAATATGCCTTCGGGCCTGAACCTCGCCATTTCACCACCGATATCCGGGGAGCCGCTGGCCCTTTTAGCGTTAGGCGATGGCTACATGCCTCGGCCCGGCTCGCCCCCTCCCCCCTGCCTCCCCTCCTTACATGGGCATTTAAAGGAGCGTGGTACGGGGCCGTGAGGAAAAGTTAAAATGCGCCTCACCACGTGGGGCCGGGAGGCAGAAGAGCATGAAGGGCTACGCCGGCCGTATCCTGAGGGTGGACCTCTCGACGGGCGATGTGAGGACGGAGCCCCTCAGCGAGGAGGTGGCGAGGAAGTACATAGGCGGCATAGGCCTCGGCATGTACCTATGGGTGAAGAACAGCGAGGCGGGCGTGGACCCCTTCGCCCCCGAGAACCCGCTCGTGTGCGCCACCGGCCCTCTGAGCGGTACATTCGCTCCTACCGGCGGGAACGGCCATGCTTTCGTGGCCAAGAGCCCCGAGACGTACGGAATTGGGGAGGCGAAGGCCCACGGCTTCTTCGGGGCCGAGATGAAGAGGGCCGGCTACGATGCGATAATAATAGAGGGGAAGGCCGAGAGGCCCACGTACCTGTGGATAGACGATGACACCGTCCAGCTGATGAACGCAGAGCACCTCTGGGGCAAGACGCCCACGGACACGGAGGAGGCCATAAGGAGGGAGCTGGGCGATTTCTACATCCGTGTGGCCTGTATAGGCCCGGCTGGCGAGAAGCTCGTGCGCATCGCCGGCATAATGAACGACCGCTCGAGGTGGGCCGGCCGCTGCGGCCTCGGGGCCGTGATGGGCTCCAAGAACCTGAAGGCCATAGCCGTGCGGGGGACGAAGGATGTGGAGGTCGCCCACCCGGAGGAGCTCGAGGAGCTCGTGAGGGTCCTGAAGGAGCGAGCCATGGGGCCCGCAAGCACGAAATACCGAACATACGGGACGCTCATGAACTTCAGGGCCTACACGAGGCTCCAGACGATACCGACCCACAACTTCGGCAGGACGTACGTGGAGGGCATGGAGAACTGGAGCGATTACATCAACGAGCGCTTCGTGGTCCGCATAATCGGGTGCTACTCCTGCCCGATGAGGTGCCACCACGTCTGCGTCGTGCCCGAGGGGCCCTACAAGGGCGCTACCGCCAGGCTCGAGTACGAGTCCACGTGGGCCCTCTCCGCCAACTGCGGCGTGAGCAGGCTAGATGCCACCGTGAAGGCCATAGAGATG
>CAYUYX010000003.1:0-27652 GCA_964449495.1 uncultured Candidatus Bathyarchaeia archaeon | reverse complement strand
AGCTCTTCTGCCAACATGTCGTTTATCAGGGGCTCATCCGCTAGAGGCGATACGACTATGTCCGTGGCCACAGCCCTCTGAGGCGCCCCCTCGGCCACGACGCTGACCTCCGCAATCCTCGGGTAATGCCAAGCCCTCAGAGGCCCCCCAGCTGTATCGAGCACTACCTCATGAGCGCCCTCAGGCGGCCATAAGCCCAGCTCCTTGGCTAAGCCTATAGGCACGAGCAGCTGGGGCGTGGAGGCCTCGTAACCGCTGCTCAGGAGGGCAACGGCCTCCACAGACCTATCTCCCACGCTTATCTTAAGCCTGAGCCTCACGGCCATGATTAGCCACCTTTATCCTGCCCACCTTGCCTATGACCCTGAACCTTATCCTGCCCACGAACACCCTTCCTTTCTTCTCGCCCGATCCAGCCTCGTTCAAATCGCCCACCACAGCTGTAGATTACTGAGGTCCGGTAAAAACATAGCGCTCATGTGGGGCGAATTGGCTCCTGTAGTGTTTTGGTACGTCCATGTAACATATGGCTAAGTACTTGGCAAACTGCTCGTCAGAGCCCCACTCAAGAGCCTACTCATGTGGCCATGAGTAGGCTATTCGGGCCATCGTGCTAGCGAGATCCAGAACCTTAAGAGCCGTGATCGTATCCTCATCCCCATCTCTGAAGAGAATAACGCTAGGATAGATGGGTTCGCCTGAATCGAAGTCCTTAGGCCACCTGAACCTTATGCCACTTGGGTATTATACCCTTACGAAAACTTTTCGCCCCCTCCTGCGAGGCGTCGGTGCATCCATCAGCGAGCGTATTCACGGATGTGGGACGCCCGGCCTAAATCGGCCACCTTCCTCAGGAGCTTCTCGTCGGCCGTCCACAGCACGCAATCCCGGACGATCGCCAGTGCCACGTAGGACGCATCGTATATCGTTATGCCCTTGCGCATGGCCAGTTTCACGGTCTCTCTAGCGTAATCGCCCTTGAGTTCGTAAAGCGTTATCTGCAGATCCTCAAGTATCTCAGATGCTTCCACCAGCTCGTCCTCGCCGAACGCACCGGAATACTTGAGGGCGTTTAGGGCCTCAAATGGCATGATGGCTGGTGATGCTAGATCTATCTTGCCAGCGGCGTAATCGTCTCTGAGGGCTTCCGCCTCTTCTGATCACTCCTCCTTCACAAACCACTTGACGGCCACCGAGGCGTCGATTACGACCTCGCTCAACGGCGCTCCCTCCAACGCCTTATATCGGCCACCGAGGACCAGCCCTCCACACGCCGGGAGAGCCTCCTGAGCCTCTCAGATGCCCTGGCTATGCGGGAGAAGTCCTTCTGCTCCATGAGCCGCCTTCGCCTTTCCTCACGCACTTTCTTGGCTATGGCCTCTCGGACGACAGCGCTCCAGTTCTGCCCCTCACGCCAGAACTCGGGCTTAACGCTCATTCGCCTTACGTCGGGTGGCTCGTCCGTAAACCTCCAGATGCCAGCTCCTACCAACACGGGGCTCACGCTCAGGGCGTCCGTGAGCTTATCGCTCAGCAGGACTTCCTCTTCCTCGCCCACGGACACCGCTACCGCCCGCACCCAGCCAGTAGGCCTATCGGGCACCACGACCTTGACCTCCACCACCCCGAGGATCCTCATGGGGAGCTCCGCACCCCCGCAGACCGTGATGGCCTCAGTAGGGGCCCCCTCGATGTCGAAGCCCAGCTCACGGGCCAAGGCTACCGGGAGAACGAGCTGGGGCACGTCCACCTCGAAGCCACTATTCACCAGGGCCGAGGTTTCTATAACACGGGAGGAGCCAGGCCTCCTGAGGGCTATCCTAATCCTCACGGCCAACCTGCTTACCCCTCCTGATCGATGTACTCATCTTCCCCAGCCTGCGTGGCCTAACGAGCTCGAAGAGCACTTCCACAGGCAGGTTCTCCCAGGTCAGGTGGGAGACCATCTTCCCCAGCCTACGCCTATCCAAGGGCATCACCATTCCATCCTGTAAGGGCTGGGTATTATGCTTTATCCGTTCCACCCCGCAAGGCGGGCGTTGGGCTCCTCCACAGGGTTAGAGATTATAAGACCGTGAGGCGGTATAAGATGTGCGAGGCCATGGGGATCAACGTGAAAGCGAGATTGACGCTTGGGGACCTCATAGCCTGTCTCTCGGAAGCCTGTGAGAGGCTATCGGAGCTCCTCGGCTAGCCTCCGTGGGACAAGCAATTGGGGGGGTCGTGGTCTCGAAGCCGGAATTGACCAGGGCGATGGTTTCTACATCTCGGCCGGAGTTCCTAGTCCTTATCCTCAGCTTCACCCTCACGGCCATCTTTCCCCGCCCCCCGTAGATGTGGCCTATCCTGCGCCTGAGTTCATAGATGTGGCCTATGCGCTGAAGCACCTACACGCACCCACTATGGGCTTAGACGGCCTAAATATAAGCACGCTTATAGATTATCTCACGGCCAGGGCATGCCCGCAGAGCCAGCTTGTTAAATGCCTTGGCCTATTGATGATAGAGGCATGAGCGCCATGTTTGAAGGGACGTTAGAGCATGAGCAATAAATGCCGACGGCGTGCTGAGTCCGTGATGAGGTTAGCGAAAAAAGCTATTTGGATGAGGGAGAATACGGCTTTGCAATGCTTAATGCCAAATACGCCCATTGCGGGGAATCGGCTTATCCTCTGGCTCACGCCATTATGGAAAGAGCCTAAGTTTTTTATCGGATTATAGGGAGTGTAAGCTGGCCATGGAGGGGGAGCAGGAGAATGGAAAAGTACCGGCACGCTGTTATATCTCTATCCCTTCTATCCCACAGCTTATGAAACTCTTCCAACAAGGATGGTTGAAGAAACTGTTCGATGTGATAAGGAGAAGAGGCCAGCCAACGGATATTGCCTACATAGCAATCTACGTTACAGCTATGCTCTCAGTTGTACTCACTCCGAGAACCTGTCCAACGATATTGTATGCCGATTGGGGCGAGCTAACACCTTATGCATGGCTGAGGGCGGTACTTGGTTTTATTTTATGGGCCTTCTTGCCCGGTATGGCCATAGTTAGGATGCTTGAAAGAGAGAGGGCATTCTCCCCCTACGAGAGATTGATCTTATCGTACATAGTTAGCGCATTCTTCTACATATGGGTATACGAGATAGCCGTCCGGATGACCGGGGTATGGTATGTGGGGCTTGACATAACGCTCGTGGTCTCTAACGCTCTTCTGCTTCTCGCCTACATCATCACGACGTGGGCCCTCCGTGGGCATCCCGATGAGCGGATATCTTCTCGCACGAGTAGATCTACATCATTTGATACATGCGTTATAGCTATCTCCTCTTTCCTCATAGTCCTAAGCACCTATTTCATAGCCTTTTCATACCATCCTCTTGTAATAGGGGATGAATGGATATTCCATGGATGGATGATACGGTATTATAACGGATCCGTGGGATGGCGGGATTTCTGCCCAACGTACCAGAGAGGAGCCCATCTGGCCTGTTTACTTGCTCTTACCGGGCTACCACCCACGAATACATACCTTCTCCTCAGGGTACTTAGCTTCATGCCGTATCTGGCCATCTACTTAGCCATAACGGCCTTTTTCGACCCGAGACGCTCAAAAGTGCCCATCGTCTCGTTTGTATTAGCGCTATCAGCTGGCTATGGGTGGGCGTACTTCGTCTATTTACGGTACGCTGAGCAGATGGAGGAACTGGCTGCTTTAACCAAGGCCGACCTTGTTTCTTACGATATAAAATACCCGTTCCTGCTCTTTCCGAGGATACTGACCGAGAAAGTGATACTGATTTTACCGGCATTCTTCACCCTCTTCTACCTAACATTTAAACGCTCAATCCCGAAGAGCACAAGACTACCGTTAATAGCCCTTGTTATGGCCACATGCTATATCCTGCATGTGCATGAGGCCGTTCTATTCGCCTTTTTTCACGCCATCTACTCATTATTAGATTGGATGGGAGGAGGCCGAGATAGAAGGGGCTGTTTGGAGGTATCCATGGGCCTTTTCATAGGCATGGGGTTGGTAGCTGCTCTCGATATCTTATCCCCACGTCATGTCCATATTTTGCCGGATGGTCTCGGCTTCTATACGTTCCTTGGAACGATAGTCATGTGCCTATTTCCTGCGGCCCTGTTCCGCATTAGACCGGTGGGCCTCAGGCCTGAACAGGCGATTAGCTGGCTTAAAATTACGAGTCCAGCGTGGTTTCCCCTACTTTTCTACGTATATGCTCTCTCCCTCCTTATAGTATTTTATTTTGGCTCTCCCCCCTTTCAACGCTACTTCATAATTCCCATATATTACTACCCGGTAAAACTTGGCGTGGTGGGCCTCCTGTCGCTTATTTGGGTATTAGGCATGCCCGAAGTAAAGCGGATGAAGGGCTTCCTTAGCTTACTGCTTGCCTCCCTTCTCTCCGTGGCCATCATGAGAGGAGGGGCCACCCTCTTTCAGGCTCAAACACTCATAGATGTATGCCTCGAGTTTCGCACGTTTACATTTGTTTTCTTCTCGCTTTTGCCCTTGGCCTCGAGCGAACTCGTCAATATTATGAGAAAGACTCGTGAGCGCTTCCACGGGTCGGCTGGCATCTTATTACCAGGTCTGATTATGACGTTGACCCTGATGGCTGGGATAGGCTCAACCCTCCTCTCCATAGAGCTATGGAGATTAATGGGTGTATCTTTCCCAGATGAAGACCTTCATGTTGCTGCTGAACTGGCCAGAAAGGCCGGTCTCACGTCTTACGTTCTAACTCTCTCGGAGGAATCTCTTAATATTCTCCGTTACTCTGGCGTGGCGAGAATAGCTCCCACCGAATGGCATCATTATTATGCATTTCTCGGGGCGAAGAAGCCGGGCACGTATCTCAGGCTGCTCCACGATGGCCGTATAGGCTATGTATTTATCACGCCAACGGATACGGCTTTCCTCACGCCACAGGGGCCGTTCTTGGGCGAAATAACACATTATTTACCATTAGCGTGCGGGGGAAATAGCTCTCGAGGGTATGATGTGCCGTCGATGGCTCCGCCAAGGATATCATCGGATACCGCCCTTATCTTACCGCAGGAGCCCCCTTCAGCCCCGGTTAATCTCGCTTTCCTCACGCTCTCCCTTGCGAATATACATTATACAACTGTTTTGCCCGATGATCCCGCTCTTAGTAATTATACTGTTCTCTTCGTCCTTGATCAATCTTACCTAGATATTGATAGGATGTCGTCGTTGTGCCAGGCCGGGAGCGTAATCGTCGTCCTTAATTGGGCCGGGTACGGCCCCCTTGCCGATTACCTCGCCATAAACGCAACGGCCGTTGACGAGCATGTAGATGGCCTTGTATGCGGTGAGCGAGAGGAGGAGCTCCCGGTCTTCAGCGTAACTAAGTTGTCATTTGATGAGGCCCGCACGAGGCCGTTAGCCTATTTCACGAGCAATGGCACCGCCGTAACTCCTTATGCGCTCATGGCCAATATAGGTGAGGGAGAGGTATTATATCTGAATGTATATCCGTACCTCTCTCTTTTGAACTCAACAGATGAGAACTTAAGAAGACAGGCTTTCACGAGGCTCCCGGCCTTCTTAGAAGTCCTAAGCGACGAAATTCCCCTATCCCATTTAAACATATGTGAGAAAAGCGCCTATTTCCATAGATACTCCATAGGAGACATACGGCTTGAGGGGGACGTATGTTTAACAACGAGCAGCCTCGTCCTCTTGAAATCCATTAGAGCATCTATATTGAGCCCAGTAAAACGTGCTAATGAGAAACTATTAGGCCTTAATATCACGGGCAGGGCCATAATATCCATTAATTCAAAAGAGGCTATCTTATCTCCGCATCCGATAGGAACTTCCCTTTATGCGAAGGCTGAACTGAGGGATAAGTGCTCCTTTGCGTTTAAATTATTTGAGGGGTCAAGGCTTGCGCTCTGCTTCTCGGACGGGATAGAGCGCTTCGAGGGAAACGAGAAGGGCGTCGAAGTAGTGGTTGAGGTAGAGACGCCTACTTCCTTGCTCATCAGGAGCCCGCACGTCCGTGTTGATGGTTCTGCCGAATTTGAGTGCCTTTATTACCCTGGAGCAAGGCCCGTGATATTCATCCAGCCCAGAAACGACCACGTAATAGCCCGAGGCTCTGTACGCTTCAGGGTCCTGCACGCCGATGCCGAGCTCCTCCTCTTAAGCGATCTTGAGGTCAAGGGCGATATGTGGATAGTGGAGGACATATTATACTATTACCCATGCTTACGAATTGATTGGGCTAAGGTGCTCCTTTCCATCGAAAATGCCGTTCTCCTGGTCTTCTCAGGGCTTATCGCTTACGGGATAGGCGTGATCAAGGAGCGCGATCCTCGGGCGAAGCGCTCTCTTCCTTACCGTACTTGAGGAAGGCCGCGAACTGCAGGAGGACCCCTGCGACAAGAGAGTAAAAAGCATATACAGCAAGGCCATTCGCTGCCTCCTCCTGACCGCTCGCCAATAAGATAGCGCATGTGATGAGCATTATCTGGAAGGCCACGATGAACGGGGCGCCGGGATTCTCCCTCAGGTACTTAGGCACCTTCTTTGGCATGGTGCGTGCGAGACGGATGAACTCCCTTCCAGCCTCCTTGAGGGAGGCCAGCCCGAGCCTAAGGACTATGTAAATGCCCCAAATGAAGGCCAGGGAAAGCGATAGCCATGCCTGCCACGGGAAAAGCACGGTCATGATAAGCTCTAAGATCATCATTATGAGGGCCACGAACACATCAACCCTCTTAATCGCCGCCTTCAATCGTCCTTTCCGTTCCTCAGACACGATTTTCCTCTCTCGCACGAGCTTATAAGCCTGCTCGCTCGTTAGCTGAGGGCGTGGCCATGGAGGAGGCCGAGGTGATCGTCGGCACGAAGCCGGCCGACCGTTACCTACTGGCCTGCCTGCTCCACATCCATGATGGAGTAAAGCGTATCGTTCTCAGGGCCCGTGGAAAGGCCATAAGCAACGCCTGCGTCGTGGCTGAACGCCTCAAGAACGAATATGTGCCCGAGCTCGATTATGAGAGCATAAGGATATTCACGGAGCGGCTTCGCCACAAGAAAACGGGAAGGCCCGTAAAGGTGACGAGCATCGAGATCGTTATGGTTGACCGAAGGGCCACATAGTATGATGGGGATGGCGCACCGCCTAAGAGAGCCATCTAACCCGGTCAAAACGGGTCAGAGGGTTTGCCCGGAGCTCCTCGCGAAGCCGCCCCGGGATAGAGCGGTACTTCTTGGCGAGAACTATCACATCGCTGGCCAAGAAGGAGAGCCATATTCTGCGGAAGCGGGCCATGAAGCCGGAGCAGGACAGGCGAAGTGGGTAAAAGCCTGTCTTAAGCAAGAGTCTCGTGAGCACATCCGGGGTGAAGTTATGCAGGTGGAGCCAGTCCACCCCCACATCATCGGTGTAGCCGGTAGTTGGCAGCTTGCCTATCAACATCTTGAGCCTATTCGGGAAGAATGCGAAGTTAGGCACCTGCACTATCAGATATCTGCCCCTACGTAGCACCCGGTTTATCTCGGCTAATACAAACGGTGGGTTTACGAGGTGCTCCAATACCGCTACGCAAGCCACCGCATCGAAGAATTCATCCGGGAAGGGGAGGCCCTCCTCTACATCATGTTTGATGAAGTGTATTCTATCCCTATCCGGCTTTAAAGAGGCCTTCTCCTCGGCTATTCTCAACATAGCTACCGAGATATCCACGCCATAAACCTCCTCAAAACGCTTTTTAGCCATCAAAACGAGGTCTCCGCTTCCGCAGCCCACGTCAAGGAAGCGTTTCCCACGAGGAATTAGATTAAATACGGCCTCTGTCCTCGTGATGCTGAATCGCTCAATAAGGGGGAGGAAGACGCTAAACGGGCCCCTCGGCTTTCTATGAATAGGAGGCCGTCTATGACCATATAGCCTGTTATATGCCGCCCCCTTTAGCTCGGCCGAGCTCATCGGTATTCAGGTCTTAGAAAGCACGTTTATAAGGGCTCGGCTCCGAGCGGGCGCCCTTTAGACAGCACGAGGACGACTCCATCTGATTGAGGGATAGGTCTATCCATCACCTTCACGAGGCGGGAGATTACGAGCTCAAGCCATGTGAAAGCGCCCATAGGGACGAGCTTATAAAACGGCATTGGTGGCCCGCCAAAGAATAGCGATGCCTTGAGCTCAGCGCCCGAGGGCCTCACGAGATCGTCGTTAATCGCTTCTTGGTCATAGTAACGCATGTAAAACGGGCCGGAGACATCTGCACCAAATCTTAACAAAATGGCCTTCAGCGGGCCTCCCAACCTCCTTAGGAAACCGGGGATGCCGTACATGGGGTCAGTTATAGCGAAGGGTCTGAGCGAGAAGGGCACGCTGACCACCGCTAAGCCACAGGGCTTCAGCGCCTTTCCCATCTCCATCATGGCCCGCTCATCGCCGCCCGGGATGTGCTCTACGGTTGAGATGGCCGTGACGGCATCGAGCGAGCCCGGCCTGAACGGGAGATGTGTGGCGCTGGCCACAACGCCTTCCACGCCCAAGCGCCTCCTCTGCCATTTAACGCACTCCTCATCTACGTCCAAGACCACACAGAGAACGCCCATCTCCTTTAAGATGCACGGGAATATGGAATGACCTGAGCCCACATCGAGAACCACGAGCGGCTCGCTTCTCCGTTTTGCTTTGAGGGCCTTAAGCCAGCAGAGGGCCATGGAGTACTCCACATATCTGCAGCCAGCGACCCCGTAGGCGAGCAAGAGCGCCTTCAGCCCACGCAAGCGAACGAGAGCCCTTAGGATATGGCCGGTATAAGCCGAGAGGGCCCGTTTGATTAGCTCTGATGTCCCCATGTCGAACTCAACCCCGGTTCTGAGCGTGTTTTCGCTTCTGCGCTTCGGGAGCCAGCGCCTCCACAAGCACATGCCCATCCATATACTTGGGAGCCCTTAGGCCGTATAGGTATAGCACTGTCGGAGCCACGTCTGTTATCTTCGCTCCCTCTACCCTTAGGCCTTTCTTGAAATCCGGACCGTGGGCGATGAAAAGGCCATATTTGGCGTTCTCAGCCGCCCACTTATCCGGCTCGCCAAAAGGCCTCTCAGCAGCGAGAGAGCCCTCTATGTGGCAGCCCGAGCTCTGCTCGAGGATTATGTCCGGTGCAGGACCGAACAAGGAACCGTACAGCTCTTCAGCTCTATGGGCTTTTGCTATCACCTTTAAGCCTGTTCTCGGGTCTCTTAGGCCTTCAAGCTTCTCTATGAGCTCGTCCCTGAGCTTCTCATACTCCTCGGAGCCCCTTTCGGCGCCCAGCAAGTAGAGCGGTCCTTGTCCGCTTCCGAGAGCCTTACTGGACGCCCAATCTATTTCCCCTATGCCGGAGGGAATAAGGGCCTGAGGGACGGTTGAGGAGCTCAAACGTGATACGGCCTTTTCGCCGATGAGCCTGGCCAAGAGGGGGCCCAAACGCTCTCTTGTCAGCCCGAGCTTGGCCAAAACCCCCTTAAGCCGTCCCGATGAGAAGCGCAGATAGCCCTCTCGCTTGAGCCAGGCGTTTACGGCGAAAACGCTCTTTATCGGGTTTGAGCCGTGATCTGATATGATGATGATGTCCTCTACGTCCCAGGCGCTCAAGACCCAGCCGACGAGCTCGTCTATGGCTTGCCAGGCCCTCTTCACAAGCGGGTGATCCCAGAGGAAGTGGTGAAGCGTGTTGATATAGAAGATGGTGAGGTGGAGGAAGTTTACCTGAAATTCCTTAGCCAGCCGGTAGGCGACCTTAAAACGCATCTCAAAGAGCTCAAGTAGCTCGTTGAAAGCTTCTATGGCTTCCTCACGACTTGATATACGCTCCTTCGGGTGAACACGGTAGCCCATCTGCCTCAGGCGCTCCTCGAGCCAAGGCGGATAAGCGTAACCTACCTCAAGCGAGAGGGGGCCGCCAGCCACCATGAAGCCCTTAATGGGCTTTGGGGGATACGTGGTCGGCATGTTCAAGACGCCCGATGAGAAACCGGCCTCGGCCAAGTAATCCCATATCTCTTTCCCTCTGAAGGACCTTGAGCTCGGTATGGAGATACGCCTCCTCCTCACATCCACGATCTGCCACCAATAAACGCCGAGCTTGCCGGGGTTCAAGCCCGTTGAATAGCACTTCCAACTCGGGCACGTTACGGGCGGAGGCCAGCTTTCCAGGGGGCCTGAAACCCCGTCTTTTACGAGCTTCCTTAAGTTCGGGAGAGACCCGTTCTTTAGCCAGGGGTTTATCAGCTCAAAACAAGCTCCATCAAGGCCGAGCACTACGACCTTCATCCCGCTCTCCCACCGCCAAGGGTTTCGGAAGAGAATTAAAAGCTACCCATCAGCTTTTTCCGTGAGCGAGCAGGCAAGGGAGGTGAAGAGCCCATGAGGAGTTCAACGGCCTCAACACGGCAAAAAAGTCGCCGGATGGAAGATGAAGAACCCGCGAGGAGCGTGCTGTTCGTCACAAATCCCTACACAACCTTGAGGAGCTACAAGAATGTCGGTCTCCTGAGTTCCTTCAAGCGTTACCTGCGCTCTGTCTCCAAGAAGTACAGCAAGATATACGTGCTTACAATGGATGAAGAGCGCCTTAAGCTCTCTGATGATGGACGAATTGTTCATGTACCGATAAGGCCTCCCCCGCTCCCTCACCACCTCAAGATACCCTACTGCCTCTTCTTCGGGACGTTGAAGGCCATGGCGATGGCGAAGAAATGCGCGTTTGTGAGAGCCGACGGGGGGACTGTTGAACTCCACGGGGTCCTCGGGGCCAAGCTCACGGGGAGGCCCGTCATCACATCATTCAGGTATTTTGAGCCCATGTTCCATAAGGGCCAAGGCGCTTTAGTAGAGGTGTTTTATGCTCTTACCTTAACGCCTATAATTAAGTTGTGCCTAAAGCTATCAGATAAGGTCATCGCCCTCACGGAGTTCCTTAAGGAGTTCGCCATGAAGATGGGCGTGGATGAGCGGAAGATTCTCGTCATTCCTATCCTCATGAAGGAGGAGAAGCTCAGGCCTGAGGCATATGATGCGGAGGCCCTCAAGGCCAAGATGGGGCTGAGCGGGAAAATCGTCCTCTTCGTGGGAAGGTTAGCCCCGGAGAAGAACGTGGATATCCTCATAAGGGCCTTCAAGGGCGTTTTGGAAGAGCTTGGGGATGCGACCTTGCTTATCGTGGGCGGGGGGCCGCTTAAACCACGCCTGAGGGAGCTCTGCAAGGAGCTCGGGATAGCGAATAGGGTGAGGTTCGTGGGCGTTGTCCCGAGGGAGCAGGTCCCGGAGTTCTTGGCCATAGCCGATGTATTCGTCCTCCCGTCCACAAGCGAGGGGCTTCCGAAGGCCCTCCTCGAGGCCCTCGCCATGGCCAAGCCCGTGGTCGCAACAGCGGCGCCGGGAATAATAGATGTCATCAAGCACGGCCGAGAAGGGCTATTGGTGCCGATAAGAGATGTTGAGCGCCTGAAGAGGGCGCTTCTTAAGGTTCTTAAGGATGAGGAGCTCGCAAGAAGGCTGGCCCGTAATGCAAGAGAGACCTTCAAGCGCTATTATTCCTACGAGGAACGGTACCCAGAGCTTAAGCCCTTTATAGAGACCTTTCTGACCCCTTACCTCTGAGGAATGGGCCTTGAGGATAGCACTCATCGGGCCTGGCTTATACCCATTCACGCTTGGCGGGATAGAGATGGCCGTCTACCACATAGGGAAGAGGTTGGCGGAGAAACACGATATCATCATCCTCGCCCTTAGGCGTCAGAAAGAAGCGATTAAAGCGGGTAGATGCGGCAACGCCAGGGTATTCTTCATCAAGGAGCTAAGGAGACCGTATGCCTCCTTGCTCTCCCTCCTCCTCTCGCCGGCGATATTATTGGCCGAGAAACCAGATGTGCTGAACGCCCACCAGGCCCTCAGCCCCATGGTGATAGCCACTGCAGCAGCTCTATTATTGCGCCGACCCCTCGTCATAACATGTCATGCTTCAGATGTGCGCTTGCTCAGGCGGGAGAAGGCTATAAAGCTCGTTCAGAAGATATGCTTCACCCTGGCAGATGCTGTGGTATGTGTCTCGGAGGAGATAAAACGCATCTTGGTAGATGAATATGGGCTGAGAGCCGAGAAAGTGATGGTGATACCAAATGGATACGATGAAGAACTCATAGACGAGCTCCTATCTGCGCGTAGGCCAGAGGAAGGAATGCGCAGAAAGGCCAGGATATGCTTCCTCGGGAGCTTGAGGCCTGAGAAGGACCCCCTCACTCTCCTCAGAGCCATTAAGGAGCTGCGAGAGCACGGCCAAGATGTCGAAGTCCACATCGTAGGAGGGGGGGCGCTTAAGCCGGAACTTGAGGACTTCTGCGAAAAAGAGGGGTTGGCGGATGCTGTGGTCTTCCACGGGCCGCTTCCCCACGAAAAAGCGCTTGAAGTCGTGGCTTCTTCGGATGTATCCGTCATCTCCTCCGTAGAGGAGGGGCTTCCCGTGGCTTTAGTAGAGGCCATGGCGCTCGGGAGAGCCGTGGTGGCCACGAGAGTAGGCGGCATACCTGAGCTCGTGGAAGACGGGAAAACAGGCCTCCTCGTGAAGCCTAGGAGCCCCGACGAGCTCGCCTCAGCTATAAGAAGGTTATTAAGCGATGAAGAACTCCTCCGTAGAATTCAGGAGGAGGCGGGGGAGAAGGCCAGGGGGCGCTCTTGGCGGGCTGTCTCATCGGCTTATGAGAAGCTTTTCTGCTCGCTTTCATCCCGGAGGTAAAGAGCCGAGAGCCACCTGAGCTCTTCTTCAAGGCCTTCCTCTAATCCCGTCCTGGGTTTATAGCCGAGGAGCTCCTTGGCCTTGCTTATGTCAGCGAAGGTCGTTCGTACATCGCCTTTCTGCTCCTCCGTGAAGATGACTTCCAGATCACGGCCTATCAGGTCGGATATCATGCCTATCAGCTCTAAGAGCCGAACAGGCCGCCCACTTCCGATGTTCACGGTCTCTCCTTCTACGTCCGAGAAGGCGGCGGCAAGCGTGGCCTCCACCACATCGCCCACGTATGTGAAATCCCTCTTCTGAGAGCCATCCCCATACACCACAATGGGGCGCTTGAGGAGGGCGTTTTTCATGAACTTGTGGATGGCCATGTCCGGCCTCTGCCTCGGCCCGTAAACCGTGAAGTACCTGAGCGAGACAATGGGGAGCCCGAAGTTGACGAAGTAAGCCAAGCAGAGCTTCTCCGCTGCGAGCTTGGTTACGCCATACGGCGATATCGGGTCGAGCGGGTCGTCCTCCTTAGTCGGGTACCGTCCGGCGTTCCCATATACGGAGGAAGAGGAGGCGAATACGAACTTCTTCAACTTGACCTTCGTGCAGGCCTCTAAGAGCCGTTGAGTTGCCAGGACGTTGTTCCTGAGGTAGCTGTCGAACGTCTGGCCCCAGCTCGTCCTTACGCCCGGCTGAGCGGCCTCGTGTATGACGTAATCCACCCTCCTCAATATCGTGAGCAAATCGATGGACATTATATCGGCCTCGATGAAGAAGAAGCCCTTGAAGCGCCTCAGGGCCATTATGTTATACTCCTTCATCTCCCGGGGGTAATTGTCCAAGAAGACATCTACGCCTATTACCCTATGGCCCTCTCTCAAGAGGGCTTCCGCTATGGAGGAGCCGATGAAGCCAGCACAGCCCGTGATGAGGAAGGACGCCATATCAATGCCTCCCTGCCATCCTCCCGGCGATTGTCCTGGAGGTCCTCATGGTCCTCGTCCTAAGCTCGATGGCCCATATATAAGATTGCTCTTCATCGGCTACACGAACCCATTAATGGCCGTTACTTGATGGATGAGCGCACGTAATCTATATATCTCATGAGGCCCGTCCTGAAGTCCGTCTTCGGCTCCCAGCCCAGGAGGCGCCTTGCCTTCTCTATGCTTATCACCGCCCCCTTGAAATCGCCAGGCCTCGGGGGCGCTGGCTCCGTCCTCACCTTATCGCCAAATATCTCTCTGAGCATCCTCACTATGGCGTTAATGGTTATAAACTCCTTACCGGCTATGTTTATTATCTCGTTCTCCGCCGATGGGCTGAGGGCCGCCACGTTCCCCTCGGCTAAGTCCTCGACGTATATGAAGCAACGCCCCTGCTCGCCTGTCCCGAATATCTTTATGGGCTCGCCCCGCATGGCCTTGCGCACGAAAACCGCTATCGCCATGTTTGAGCGCATCCTCGGCCCGTAGGGGATGCCGTAGCGCAGGATGGTGTATGGAAGGCCGAAGTGCTTGTTCCAGGCTATGACGAGGTGCTCCTGGCCTATCTTCGTCTTCGTGTATATGTTATCCGGCGGGGGGAGGGGCGTCTCCTCCGTAACGACGCCCTCCGTGCGCCCGTAGACCCAGGAGGTGGAGGCGAGGATGAAGCGCTCCACCTCGGTGGCCGTTGAGGCCTTGAGCATGTTGAGGGTTCCGAGCTCGTTGACCCTGACGCAGAACTCCGGGTCGCTCGACGCCACGTTCACATCTGCTACGGCCGCCAGGTGGTAGACGGCATCCACATCCCTGCAGGCGGCCAGGCAATCGTGGAGCCTTAGTATATCGCCCCTGAACCACTCGACATCGCCCCTGTGGGGCTCCTTGAGGTCCATGACCCTAACGTGGTAGCCGTGCTCGACCAGCTTGTCCACCACATGGCTCCCTATGAAGCCCGAGCCGCCCGTTACGAGTATCACCATGCCAGCGCCACCCGCACGGGACTGCTCGTTAAGGCCCGCCGGGCTGTTTAAAAGATTGGGGACGCTTGCTCGCAACCCCCCACCCCGGACGCCTCGCCTGAGCCCTCTGGAACCCGCTATGAGGCCCGGTCTCCGAGGCCAGCAAGCCTTAACTTATGGCTTATCCAATGCGGGCTTGGGGAGGGAAGCTGGTCTCAAGGGCGGAGGATTGGCTGAGGCAGGCCGAGAGGGACCTTGAGCACGCCAGGAGGTCTGCCGAGCTCGGCGACTATGAATGGAGCTGTTTCGCCGCCCAACAGGCCGCTGAGAAGGCCGTGAAAGCCGTCTACCAGAGGTTAGGGATAGAGGTATGGGGACACTCTATATCGAGGATGTTGGAATCCCTCCCGGACGAGTACAAGCCGGGCGAAGACCTCATAGATAAGGCGAAAGAGCTCGACAGGCACTACATGCCGACGAGGTACCCGAACCTCCACCCCGAGGGTGCGCCCATGGACTACTACACCAAGGCGGATGCGGAGAGGGCGATCAGATATGCGGAGGAGGTCGTCAGGTTCTGCAGGAATAAAGCTCTTCAGGCTTGACTACGAGGAGATCATGAGGAAGCTCAAGGGCTACGCAAGGAGGGCCCTATCTAAGGGTGCGAGGGCCGTCATCCTGATAGGCTCTCTCGCCAGGGGGGACTACACGGCCTTCTCGGATGCCGACGTGATTGTGATATGCGATGAGGCGCCCGAGAGGCACATCGACAGGACAATCCCCTTCATGGACCCCTCGATGCCCGTAGACGTGGAGCCCAGGGTCTACACGACCGAGGAGTTCTTGAGAATGGCCCGTGAGGGCAGGCGGGTGGTCAGGGAGGCGGTAGAACACGGCATCTTGTTGGCCGGGTCCGGAGAGGTTGTCGAGAGGGCTAAGGAGCTGCTGAGGGAGCGGGGGAGCACGGCGTCTTCTCGGCTGACCCCCATCACGTAGTGGCCATCTCATAGGGGCGTTCACGTCGAGGAGCCGAATGGGAACGTTAATTAGCTCCGTATGAGGAAGCTCACATGGAGATGCCATGGAGCACACGGACGTGGCCAAGGCCTTGAAGCTTGCAGTAGAATGCTTGAAGAAGGCCTTTAAGAACGAGCTCTCCGGCATCCTGCTATTCGGCTCAAGGGCCCGGGGCGATAACAGGCCAGATAGCGATTACGATTTCCTGATAGTGCTCAAAGACTACGTTACCGGGCCCGTAGAAGATTACTTCATGGCCTATAGGGCCCTGAGGCCGTTTAGGGACAAGCTCGTCCTCGATACCACGGTGGCCGTGATATCGCTCGATGACCTCAGAGAAAGCCTGACATCATCGCTCCTCCTAAATGCCCTTTACGAGGGCATCGTCATTTATGATGCTGAGGGCGTATTAAGCAAGGTGAAGAAGAAGGTATTGGATAAGCTCAGGGCCCTACGGGTGAGGCGTGTCAAGGCCGATTGGGGATACACATGGCGTATACCGTTAAACATAGGCGTGCCCTTCAAGCTCGATGTAGATATAGACGACCCACCGAGCTATGAGTATAGAATACGATTAGCCGAAGAGCATCTTGATGAGGCGAGAAGGGCCTTGAAGGCCGGGGCGTTGGTGGCGGCCGTGCACGAAGCTCAACTGTCCATAGAGAACTCCGCTAAGGCGATAATCTCCATATTCAAGCCACCGAGCTGGGTTCATAATCCAGGGCCAGAGTTGAGGAACTTATTGGAGGAAGGCCGTATACCGGTAGAGCTGGAGGATGAGATTTTGAGGCTGGCTGAAATAGCCGAGGAGGCCGCTCCTCATCACGCCCTATCGAGCTATGGGGATGCGAGAAGGGCGGTTACGCCGTGGGAGATATATGATGAAGAAGCCGTCTTTTCACTCTTAAACATGGCGGAAGAGGCCCTTAAGCTTGCGCTAAGGCTTTTGGAAGAACTGCTCCATTAAAACAACCTTCATAAGAGACTGAGCTTAGAAGACCGGAGGGCGATGAGGACAAGCCGAGAGGTGAACGGCTACCGCTTTCGGGATTTCGAGGCGTTCACGGAGCGCTACGATGCTTGGTTCGAGAAGCATAGGGCTGCTTTCCTCTCCGAGCTAAGGGCCGTGAGATACGCCTTGCCCGAGGTACCTGGCCTTGGCTTAGAAGTGGGCGTGGGGACGGGGCGCTTCGCAGCCCCCTTGGGCATTCAGATAGGCCTCGACCCAGCCGTGGACTGCCTCCAGATGGCCAAGGAACGGGGCATCCATGTCGTGGCGGGCGTGGGAGAAGAGCTCCCGTTCAGGGCGGGGGCCTTCGATATCCTGCTCATGATAGTGGCATTCTGCTTTCTTAAGGAGCCCGATAGGGCCTTAGAAGAGGCAAGGAGGGCCCTCAAGCCCGGCGGCCTCATCATCGTGGGGATAATAGATAGGGAAAGCCCCTTAGGGCGCTTATACGAGCTAAAGAAGGCAGAAGGGGCTCCTTTCTACAGAGATGCCGTATTCTACACGCCGGAGGAGGTAAGAGCCATGTTAGAATCCCATGGCTTCAAGGACGTGCGCTTTTTACAAACGCTCTTCGGCCCCCTGGAGCGGATAGAAGATGTCCAAGAGGCGATGGAGGGCTATGGCGAGGGATCTTTCGTGGTCATAAGGGCTGAGAGACCTTAGCTAAAGCCCTCCTAAATGCCACGATGTTCTCCACGACTTTGAGGCCTTTCTCGCCGTCTATGCCGAAGGCGCTCGTTAATGCCTTAGGCACCACGATTTTTATCTCATCCTCTTTACGATTAATTCTATATAGGAGCCATCTGCTATCCCGAACCTGCGCCTCACCTCCGCCGGTATGATGACCGCCCCTTCCTCATGGACTTTTAATCTATATCGCTCCATCTCGACCCGGCTCCTCGGCCGCTCTCCAGCACTTAAACTTAACGTTAAACCTCTATAACTTGAGTTGACGAGGCAGAGAGAACGATGCTGAAGCACTTTAGATATCATAGGCTCTCTCAGCTAAAGCCCTTCTCCGCCAAGAGCTTGGAGAGAGCGGTGGCTTCTGCCTCAGCCTTCGCTAAGAGGAGGCCGAGCGTCTCGGGCGTCGGTATGGCAACTGCCAGGGCAAGGGCAAGGGCTCTCGTATGGGCCATCTGGACGAGGAGCGCAGATGTCTCTTTCGTCGGGTAGGAGGCGTTCAAGGACAGGTTGACGGCCGCCGTGTGAGCCTCCGCTATGGCCTCTCTCATCCCCTCGATGTCCAGGCTCAACCGCTCGCCAGGGACGATTAGGCCATCCATGTAGGCCGCCTTCAGCGTTATGCCGAGCTCTAAGGCCTTTATCCCGAGCTTTGAGAGGACGTAGGCCAGCTCGTAGGAGATGGTATCGCCCTTGCGGGCCACGACCGTGTCCTTCGTTATCCAGATGCTCCCCGCCTCTATTCTGGTCGGTATGCCGAGGGAGCTGAGCGTGCTTATTATCGGGCCAGGGGGCATGCCCGTGTTGCCGGCCGGGACGACTATATCGCTCGTCGCCACATCGCCGGGCGCAGGGATGACCCTCACCTTGAAGCGCTCCACAAGCCTGGCCAGCTCAAAGGGGTTCTCGTCCGTGAATATGAAGATGTTCTGGCCGTGTAGGTAGGCCTTCAGGTCCTCTAAGCCTGGCTTCTCGTCCTTCACGTCGTCTACGGCCCTTGAGACGAGGGTGTTCTTCAACACCTTGATGAGCGCCCTCCCCCTGAGCATCTTCCTGAGCTCCTGGAGCTGGGCTGCCCTCACCTTGTACAGGTCCGCCACGAGGAGGTAGCGGTAGCGCCTCAGGTAGCCCTTTATCTCCTCCACGAGCCTCCTCTTCCACTCCGGGACGGGCCTGGCCAACACGGCCGTGGCGCTCACCGCAGCCTCACCTCCACGGCCGGCCCCATCGTCATCTTCACGTAAACGGATTTTATGTTCCCGAGGCCCCTCGGGAGCTTGTCCTCCAAGGCCTTTATCACGGCGTTTATGTTCTCCGCCAGGGCCCTATCGTCCATGTCCTCCGTCCCGACCCGGCAGTAGACGTTCGGGGCCTTCCAGGCCACCACCCGCACGGATTTCTTCAGCCTCTCGACCACGGGCTTGAAATCCGCCATCGGGGGGACTGGCGTGGGCATCTTCCCCCTCGGGCCGAGGACGGGGCCAAGGACACGGCCTATGAGGGGCATCAGGGGGGCCTCCGCCACGAAGAAGTCGTATTGCTCAGCCAGCTTCTTAGCCGCCTTCTTGTCCCCAGCCATCGCTTCGAGCTCCTCCCTGTCGAGCACGTCTAAGCCAGCCCTCCTGGCCCTGAGGGCCGCATCTCCTGAGGCGATAACGCACACACGGGCCTCCTTCCCGAGCCCGTTCGGGAGCTCCACCAGCTCCCTTATCCTGTTCTCCGGCCTCCTGAGGTCGATGTCCCTGAGGCTGACGAGCAGCTCGACCGATTGCCTGAAGTTCCTCTTCTTAGTCCGGGCCCTCATCTCCTTAAGGGCCTCTATGATGGCTTCCTCATCTATGGGCATCCCTGGCCACCTTTCCCGGCCCAGGGGCCTCCACGCTCATAAGGCTTACTCTTCAGATGAGGGGCCGCCCTTACCTCTCTCGCTCGTCCTCTATCACCTTAAAGGCGAAATCCTCTTAAGAAGGACCGTCAGGGAAATGGGAAAAAGCCACTATCCACGTTAATAACGTAAATGCTCGTAAGAGCTTTATATCTAAGAGCGCACGACCTGTATGAGCGGAGGTGTCTGGTCTTGAGGATAAGAGTAGGCAGGGCCTCGGAGCTACTAAAGCCTGATGACGAAGTAATGCTAATAGAAATCGGGGACGTAAAGCTCGTGAAGAAGCTCGATTTAGCTAAGCTGTTAGAGGAGTTACCTGAGTTGAGCGAGGAAGACGCCGATAAACTTGGCCTGGAGGCAAAGAAGTGGTCCCGAGAGCAGTTATAGATACATGCGTTATTGTTTCAGGCTTAATAAGACAGGGAGGTATCTTTACTCCTCAGACAGCATGTGGTCCCACACGCCCTCGTTCACTTCCCTTATGACCTCCTTCGGGTGCTTGCCCTCCACGAGCACGCCCATGCTAACGCAGGTGCCGAGTATCTCCTTGACGGCCGCCTTTAGCGTCTTGGCCATTAGCTGCGGGCGCTTTATCCTGGCTATCTTCACAACCTGCTCCATCTTGAGGTTGCCCACCCAATCGTGGCCAGCTGCGCCAGAGCCCTTCTCGGCGCCGAGCTCCTTCACTATGAGGGCCGACGTGGTGGGGATGCCCACCTTCACCTCGAACTCCTTCGTCTCCACGTCCACTACGACCTCCACGGGCACCCTCATGCCGGCGTAATCGCCCGTCAGCTCGTTTATCCTGGCCACCACCATCGGGAGGTTGACGCCCAACGGGCCGAGGGATGGGCCTATCGGTGGGCCAGCCGTGGCCTTGCCCCCCTCTATGAGGAACTTGAAGGTCTTCTTCTCCCCCAACGAGCCTCACCCACCGCCTGAGGACGGCCCCGGCCCGTTTAAAAACCGTGGGGCGGTCTCACATGGGATGGTCCATGAGGGGCCGGCACGGGCCCTCACGATATGGCAGCCTCTCCCCCTCCGACGAGTTGACAATCGCTCGGCGAGGCCCTAACGAGCTGCTCCCACCTTCTTCACTATCTTGACTGCATCGGCCCCGACGGTTACGGGCATGGCGAAGGTAACCTCGAGGAGCTCGACCACCACCTCGCCCCTCTCCTTGTCTATCCTCGTTACACGGGCTCTCGCCCCCCTGAGGGGGCCCGTAACTATCTCGACCTCATCGCCTATGTCGAGCTCCTCTATGACGGGCTTCGCTATGAGGAACCTCTCGAGGTCCTCTATGTTGACCACGCCCGGGACCCTCGACCTCACATGCCTTACGCCCGCTATCGCCTTATCAACTATGTGAGGCCCATCTGCCTCGATGAAGACGTAGCCCTTCAGGGCCTCGGGGGCTACTATGGCCTTTATCGGGATGTTGTAGGCGTTGGCGTTCATGGCTATGAGCTTCGCCACGTTCTTCTCCTGCCCAGCCGTCGTCCTCACGGCGTAGACGGGCATGGCGCTTCACCCCCGGCCGGGTATGAAGAGGAAGCCTATTATCCTTATGATGAAGCCTATCACGCCTATCACGGCTATGCCGAGGGCGCAGACGCGGATGAGTAGCCAGAGCTCGCCACGCCCGGGCTTCCTCGCCCTCTTCAGCAGCCTCGAGCAGGAGCGCAGGAAATCCCTCAGGCCCAAATGAGCCCACCACCCCCAGGCCCGGGACGGTCCTTTATTTGTGTTATCTCCAGGTAGATGGGTGATAAAAGAAAAAGACCGTGGGGCCCGGCTCCCTGGAATCACTCGATTTTCCTGCCGGTCCTGAACTTGTGGCCGTTGGGGCACTCGTAGAGCTCGATTAGGATGGTCGGCCCCTTGCGCTTCTTGGGACGCATGGTCCAGCTCTTGACGGGCTTCTCCACCTCAGCCCCGCAGTGCGGGCACCTCGCCATATCCATCCCCTTCCACATAGGGGTGCATGTATTCCTATATAAAGTTTATGGTGGCCCGCTTGGTGAAAATGGAGGGGGAAGGCCGCTCGGAAATTTACTTGAGCTCGCCAAACCTTATATTATCTCTTAGGTAGGGGGCGATGAAGGTGGGAGACGTGGCGCTTTCCGTGAATTTTAGGGCCTGCACGGGCTGCGGTACGTGCGAGCTGGCCTGCGCGTTCAAGCACTTCGGCGTCCATAACCCCCGCAAATCGGCCATAAGGGTGATGCTCCCCACCTCCGAGACGCCGTACAACGTCCCCATAGTGTGCAGGCAGTGCGGCAAGCCGAAGTGCGCAGAGGAGTGCCCCGTCAACGCCATATACAAGGCAGACGACGGCGTTGTCCTCGTGGACGAGGAGGCGTGCATAGGCTGCAGGGCCTGCGCCGAGGCCTGCCCGTTCGGCGCCATTTTCTTCCACCCCGAGATACCCACGCCCATAAAGTGCGACCTCTGCGGGGGCGACCCGGAGTGCGTGAAGTGGTGCCCGACCGGGGCCCTTAGCCTGAAGAGCGTGCTGGCCCTGGGCGACGAGGCCCGCCAGAGGACGGCCAGGGCCATGGGGGTGGTCCGGGCGTGAGCTCCATAAGGGGCGGTTACGTGGGCCAGGTAGCGTGGGTCGACCTGACGAGCCAGGAGGTGAAGGTGGAGGAGCTCGACGTAGGCCTCGCAAGGAAGTACATCGGGGGCCGTGGGTGGGGCGCCAGGGTGGTGTGGGACCACGTCCCGCCAGAAGCGGACCCCCTCGGGCCCGAGAACGTCCTCGTCGTGGCGACGGGCCCCCTCACTGGTCTCATGGTCCCGGGCGCGGGGAAGGTGAGCTTCTCGGCCATAAGCCCTGAGACGGGCTACTACGGCGATAGCAACTCCGGGGGCTTCTTCGGCCCCGAGCTGAAGCACGCAGGCTTCGATGCCCTCGTCATAACCGGCGCCTCGAAAGAGCCCATCTATCTATGGGTGGAGGACGGGCGGATAGAGCTCAGGGACGCCAGCGCGTACTGGGGGATGGGCGGTCTGGAGGTGCAGGAGGCAATCAAGCGTGATATCGGCGATTCGAGCGTGAAAATCGCCTCCATAGGGCCAGCCGGCGAGAACCTCGTCCCAATAGCCTGCGTGAACTGCGATTGGCGAAATGCCGGCCGGACGGGCATGGGGGCCGTCATGGGCTCCAAGCGCCTGAAGGCCATAGCCGTCCGGGGCTCCCTGGACATCCCGGTGGCCGACCCTGAGGCGCTCTTCGAGGAGGCCAAGAAGGCCTTTGAGCACGTAAGGGACCACGAGTTCGCCAAGGTCCTTCGCAAGTACGGCCTCGCCTGGTACATAGATTGGTCGCACGAGAACGCCTGCCTGCCGGTGAAGAACTTCAGGTACGCCACCTACGAACTCCACGAGGAGATAAACGCAGAGGCCATGCTAAAGCGGGTCTTCACGACCAGCACGGCCTGCCCGAGGTGCCCAATGTGCTGTGGGAAGTTCTCCTACGTGCGCTCCGGCCGATACGCTGGCACGGCCATAGACGGGCCTGAGTACGAGACAATCGCCATGATAGGGGCGAACTGCTGCCTCCCGAGCATAGAGGACGTGGTCTACGCCAATTGGCTATGCGATAACCTCGGCATGGACACCATATCTACGGGCAACATAATCGCCTTCGCCATCGAGTGCTACGAGAAGGGCATAATAGGGCCGGAGGACACGGGAGGCCTTGAACTGCGCTATGGAGACCCGGATTGCGTTTTCAAGCTCATGGAGATGATGGCCAAGCGTGAGGGCATAGGCGATGTGCTGGCCATGGGGGTGAGGTTCGCAGCCAACAAGTTCGGGCGAGGTTCGGAGCGCTTCGCCATCCATGTGAAGGGGCTTGAGCAATCCGCATACGACGTGCGGGCCGCCCCCGCCATGGGCCTGGCCTACGCCACGGCCGATATCGGCGCCCACCACAACAGGGCCTGGGCCATCACGTACGACATAGAGGTAGGGCGGGACAAGTACACCCGTGATAAAGCCGAGCGTGTCATATACCTCCAGCACGTCCGCCCCCTCTTCGATTGCCTGGGCTGCTGCAGGCTCCAGTGGGTCGAGACCGGCCTATCGCTCGAATACTACGCCCGGGCCTATACCGCTGCGACTGGCCTGAAGACGAGCGTGGAGGAGCTGTTGAAGGCCTCCGAGCGGGTCTTCAACCTGACGAGGGCCATAAACGTGCGGAGAGGCCTAACGGGCGAGGAGGACAGGCTTCCCGACCGGGCCTTCGAGGACCCCGTGCCGAACGGCGTTGTCAAGGGCTACAAGCTCGACAGGGCCAAGTTCGAGGAGCTCCTCCGGGCCTACTACGAGCTCAGGGGCTGGGACCCCGAGACGGGCGTGCCGACAAGGGCCAAGCTTGAGGAGCTCGGCCTAAAGGACGTTGCAGATGCGCTCGGACTATGAGGAGAAAGCCCACTTTCTAATGCTCATTATTTCTGCCCTGCCCGCTTTCTCCTCAATTCCTCTTCTATCTTGGCCAGCGCCCTGGCTATTCTCTTCGGGCTGTTATCCACTATTATGCCGTGCTTCTCGGTCTCCTCGACGAGCCACTCCGGGGGCCTCTCTGCGTAGATGAAGAGCACCAAGGCGTTGGGCCTCTCGCCCTTTATCTGCTCGTATATGCGGGCTCCCTCCAAGAGCTGCTCGATATCTGCCTCGGCGCCCGTCTTAGCTATCTCGACGAGGGCCACGAGCTCCTCGCCCTCTATCACGGCATCTACACGGTAGGGCTCCCTGGGCAGGCTGGTCAGGAGGAGGCCAAAGGCCTTGCACCAGCTCTCAAGCTGGCCAGCGAGCCTAATCTGGACGATGAAGCCCTCAAGACGGCCGGCCTCCCCCTTGCGAGCCCTTATCTCCGCCTCAAGAGGGCTCCTCAGCTCGGCTATGGATTTGCGGAGCTCCTCTATCCGCTTCCCCTCCTCCTCGATGGAGCTTATCAGGGGCTTAAAGGCCTCGGCTATTATCTCCCCCATGGCCCTGTAATCGCCCCTGCGGACGGCCTCTATCAGGCTGGGCTTCACCTCCTCCTGGACGAACTTCCTCAGGCGGCCCTGCTCGGCCATCCCGCCTCGGCCATTTCGTCGCCAGCCTCCTTAAATCCTTGAGGGACACACCTATCGTTGGTGAGCCTTGGAGGACGCCAAGCTGAGGGCCGCCGAGGTCTTCACGAACGAGGTCGTGGGACGCCTAAAGGGCGTCTACGCCATTTACCTCTTCGGCAGCGTGGCCAAGGGCACGGCGGAGCCGGAGAGCGATGTGGACGTGCTCGTCGTGCTGACCTCCAGGCGGGAGGAGGCCTACGATGTGCTCGCTGAGGCGGCCACGAAGGCCTACGAGGAGACGGGAGAGGCGGTGGAGTTCATAACCATGGATATCGAGGAGTTCTTGCGCTTGAAGCCCATTAGCCCTCTGCTCTATGAGGTAGAGGAGTGGGGCAGGGCGCTCTTCCTCGACGGCGGTGCGCTTGAGGAGAGGGCGAGGGCCTTAGCGAGGTTGGCGGAGGAGTACGCTTCCTCGGCGAGGAGGTGCGCCGACATGGGGATGCTGAGGCTGGCCTTAGATGCCTGGCACAACGCCGTAGAGCTCCTTCTCAAGGCGCTGATAATGCTGAGGGGGCGGCCTCTCCCGAGAACACACGGGGGCTACGTCCATGTTTTCGGGGAGATATACGTGGTGGGCGGGGAGGCCCGGAAGAACATAATAAGGGACTTGATGAAGGGGCTTGAGGCAAGGAACAAGGCTCGATATGAGCCGGATTACACGCCCGGGCCAGGGGAGCTTGAGTTCTTGGAGAGGCTGTATCACGAGCTATCCGAGCTGCTCGCCAGCTCGCTCAGAGGAGGCTGACGGGCTTTTTCCTCGAGCTTCCGCACGGTTATGTACGGCGCATCTATCACGGCCCTTATCTCCTTCGCCCTCTTGGGCCCCACGCCCTTCACCCTGGCGAGCATGTGCTCTGAGGCGTTGAACACGCCTCTCACGGAGCCGAAGGTGCGCAGGAGCCTATCGGCCAACTTCGGTCCCACGCCGGGGAGCCCTTCCACGACGAAGCGCTGTCGGGCCCTCAGGCCCATCATCTTGGGCTTGTAGCGGGCCTCCACCCGCTCGCCCTCCTCCTGTAGCATCTTGGCCAGCTCGTAAAGGAAGAGGGCCGTGTGCGCCTCATCCGGCGTGAAGACGACGGGGATGCCCATGCCAGTTATGAGTCTCGCAAGGGCGCCCCAGAAGACGGAGGGGTTCGGGATGGCCGCCAGGCGGCCTGGGTCCCCCTCGACCACGAGGCAACAGCGGGGATAGGCATCTGTCAGGCGTTGGACCTGCTCAAAGAGCCTCTTCTTGTATATGGATTGTATGAAGTCCCTTAGGGACTTGCGCTCGATGCCGAAGCCCTCCCCGACCACGTAATCCCCGGGGCTTATGGCCCTCTCCTCCACCCTCGCCCCGAGCCTCTCGAGCTCGAGCAGGACGAGCCTGCTCTCCCTCGTGTCCGCTATCACGAGGGGTCCCGCTTCCTCTGGCAAGGCCGTTACCCGGGGGAAGGGGCAACGGACGGGGAAAAATCTTGCAATACGATAGATGGTATCAGAGCGCGCTGACCAGCTCCTCTATCTCCTTGGCCAATCTCTTCATCTCGAGGAAGAGGAGACCAAGTTTTGCCTCCGGGGAGGTCATCACCATGAGGATAGCGCTCGGGCCTGCCCTGCACACGAGGACGTAGCCCCCCTCGCCCCTGACGAAGCTCACCTCCGGCGGGCCCTTGCCGAGCTCGTTGCACACCCTCTCGGCCGAGCTGTGCACGGTAGCGCACATGGCGGCCACCCTCTCCTCATCTACCTCGGGCGGCAGCGCGCTGGATATGGGGAGCCCATCCGGCGTGGCCACGAGGCTGGCTTCAACGCCGGGGACCCTGGCCTCGAGGGCCCTTAATTTATCGGCAATCTGCTCTGAGATGGACATCACGCCTCAGCCTCCGAGGAAGTCATGGTGCCGAGCTTTTAAAAGCTTTATGTGCTCGTGGCCCGTCGAGCGCTCTTCCTCCATAGGAAGGCCATCACATAAGCGCAGGAGTGATATGGGTGGCGCTCAAGAAGCGATTACCCGAGTTGAGGTATGCGGGCATAATGCGGCTCGCAGCGGAATCCGGGCAGAGAAGTGCGATTGGGGCCCAACTTAGATATCTTTGCTCAGCGGCCTTGGCCGGATTTCCTCCTTATCTCCCCGTAAGCGGCCAGGGCGTAGGCAGCTGCCACGGCCCGCTCGGGTATCGGGTAAACGGGCACGCCCAATTCCTCGAGCCTCCTCGCCTGCCGGCGCGTGTAGGGGCCTCCGGCGGCACAGCACACGATGGGCTTGCCGTAGGAGCGCATCTCGGCCACCACATCTACGATGCGCTCGTCCAGGGGCGTGTCCTGGAAGACGAAGAAGGGCATGAGGATGTCCACGTTCGGGTCCTTCAGGAGAGCCCTCATGGCCACCTCGTATTCGTGTGATGTGGCAGAGCCCGTGAGGTCAACCGGGTTGCCCGGTATGCAGAAGGGTGGCAGCTCGGCCCTGAGCTCCTCGACGGTTTTAGGCTCGTATCTGGCGAGCTCCAGGCCCCTCTCCACGCAGGCGTCCGCTGCCATCACGCAGGGGCCGGCCCCGTTCGTTACCATGGCAACCCCACGGCCCCTTGCTGGCGGCTGGAGGGCCAGGGCCTTCACCATGTCGAAGAGCTCCTCGAAGTTCCTGGCCTGGATGACGCCGCACTGCTTGAAGGCGGCATCGTATATAGCGGCCGTCCCGGCGAGCCAGCCCGTGTGGGATAGCGCAGCCTTAGAGCCGGCCTCCGTCCGCCCGGCCTTCAGCACCACTATGGGCTTCTTGGGCGCAACCTCCCTGGCGGCCTCCATGAACCTCCTGCCGTCCGCAAGCCCCTCGAGGTAGATGGCTATCACCCGGGTGTCCGGGTCCTGGGCGAAGTAGCGGATTAGGTCGGCCTCGTCAACGTCGCAGCGGTTCCCGTAGCTCACGAACTTGCTTATGCCGAGGCCCGCCTCCGCCGCCCACTCGAGCATGGTGCAGCCGAAGGTCCCGCTCTGCGTCATGAAGGCCACGGGGCCCTTGGGAGGCCTTAGCATGCGCTCCCTGGCCTGGAAGAAGGTGTCGAGGCGTGTCTCGGCATCGAAGACCCCTATGCAGTTCGGCCCTATGATGCGCATCCCGTAGGCCCGGGCTATCCTGACGACCTCCGCCTCCACGTCCTTGTAGCGCCCCCCGAGCTCCTTGAAGCCCCCCGAGACTATGACGATGGCCTTCACGCCCTTACG
>CAYUYX010000002.1:14027-31487 GCA_964449495.1 uncultured Candidatus Bathyarchaeia archaeon | reverse complement strand
TGCATGTGCACCCAGGAGCACTGGTCCCTTATGTTCGCCATCTCGAACAGATACGGGTTCAGGCCCGCCTCCCTCAGCGTCTCCCTGAAGAGGGGCTCGTGTGTCCTGGGCGAGCAGGAGGCCACGACAACCCTGTTGAGCCTGTATTCCCTTATCTTCTCCTTGATGCGCTCCTGCGTGTCCTGCGAGCAAGTGTAGAGGTTGTCCTCCGCATAGACGACGCCCGGGAGGGTTTTCGCATACTCAACGACCTCTGGGACGTTCACCACGCCCCCTATGTTCACGCCGCAGTGGCAGATGAACACGCCTATGCGGGGCTCCTCGTCCGGCCTGACCTCTATCTCCGGCGGGTATTCTTTCTTCTCCACAAGCTTCCCCCGCTCGGAGGCTATGATGCTCGCCGCCTTGGCAGCAGCCCCGCTGGCCTCGGCCACGCTGTCCGGGATGTCCTTCGGGCCTGAGAAGGCCCCACAAACGAACACGCCAGGCCTGGAGGTCTCAAGCGGGCTGAAGGGGCGGACGGCGCAGAAGCCAAATTCGTTCAGGGCTATTCCGAGCTTCTTGGCCAGCTCCTCCACGCCCGGCGGGGGCCTGAAGCCAACGGCCAAGACAACGAGGTCGAACTCCTCCTCTTTTACGTCGCCCGTCTCCTCATCCACGTACCTTATGATGAGGTTGTGGGTCCTCGGGTCTTCATATACGTGCGGGACACGGCACCTCACGAAGCGGACGCCGAGCTCCTCCTCCGCCCTGCTCCGGTAGGCCTCGAAGCCCTTCCCGTAGGTGCGGATGTCCATGTAGAATATGGTGCACTTCACGTCTATCGGGGCGTGCTCCTTGGCTATTATGGCCTGCTTGATGGAGTATGTACAGCACACGGACGAGCAGTAGGGCGCCCCGAGGCGCTCGTCCCTTGAGCCGACGCAGAGCAAGAAGGCTATGCGCCTCGGTATCTCGCCATCTGAGGGCCTGACGAGGAGGCCGCCGAAGGGGCCCGAGGCGCTGAGGATGCGCTCGAACTCTATGCTCGTTACCACGTTCGGGTAGCGCCCATAGCCGTACTCGGACAGCTCCCTCGGCCTGAACTCCTCGAAGCCCAAGGCCAGGACGACGGAGCCCACCCTGAGCTCTTCCACCTGTTCCACATCATCGTATCTCACGGCCCCAGCACGGCATACCTCGCTGCAGATGCCGCAGCCGAGGCATTTCTCACGGTCTATCATGAAGACACGGGGGACGGCCTGGGGATATCGGATGTGGATGGCGGGGCGGAGGCCGAGCCCCTCGTTGAACTCGTCTATGGCCTCGACGGGGCATTTCTCAGCGCAGACGCCGCAGCCCGTGCACTTCTCCGGGTCTATGTAGCGGGGCTTCAGGCGTATCCTGGCCACGAAATTGCCCGGCTCGCCCTCCAGGCCCTCGAGCTCGGCGTTCGTTATGAGGGTTATGTTGGGGTGGCGCCCCGCCTCCACGAGCTTCGGGGCCAGTATGCAGGTGGCGCAGTCGTTGGTCGGGAAGGTCTTGTCCAGCTGGCTCATCGTCCCCCCTATGGCCGGCGCCCTATCGAGGAGGTAGACCTTGAAGCCCTGCTCCGCCAGGTCGAGCGATGCCTGTATGCCGGCTATGCCTCCGCCGACCACTAAGACCGCTCCTACCTTCTGGCCCGACACGGCATCACGCCTCCCCGACCGCCTTATACAGGGGGCTCGTGCCCGTTACCCCATATAGCTCTACCTGTCTTCTCGTCCTCAGGACGATGAGGTGCTTGAGCACCCGGTCGGGCCTCATGCCCAACTCCGCTGCGAGCTGGCGCACCGACTTGGGCTCCTCAAGCGCCAGCAGGATTCGTGCTCTCTCGTACTCAGCGGTTAATGCATCGTCTATCACAAGCCATAGTTCCTCGGGCCTGGGCTTCTCACCGTATGCGTTTCCCACGTCGAGCAGGTAGCTCTCGCAGCCAAGCAGTAGCCTGAGCCTGAAGATTGAGAGCGCCCTCCTAACGGCCTCGAGCCTCTTCTTCATATCGATATCCGGCTCGGGCCGTGAGATAGGGCTTGGGCCTAACTCCCCCAGTCGTGAGATGAAGGAGCTCAGCTCGCCCATAAATCTCTCCCTGGCCTCCTTCAGGGGGAGCAGAATCAGCTTAAACCTGGCCCCCTCTAAGCCCGCCATCTCGAGTAGTCGTGCAATCCACTTGGCCTTTGCCTCGGTTACCAGGTTGCTGCCCAGGAAGTTGCAATCTTCCCCAGCACACCCGACGGCGAGAACTCCATCCGCACCGGCTAATAGGGCGTCTATCACGAAGATGGGGTCCAGAGCTCCCATGCAGGTTAGCTTGGTAGCCCTGATGTTGGACGACCTGGGCGCCTTCCTTATGAGGCCTAAATCCACCCCTCTCCTGCTGGCCCAATCGCAGGCGAAGATGAGCACACGAGGCTCAAACGGCTCTTTAAGCCTGGTGGTCCTCAGGAGGGCCTTTATCCTGGCCGCCACCATGCGGTGGGGCAGGTACTTCAACGTCAGGGCGAGGGAGGGACAGGAAGATGTGCAGACGCCACAGCCTGAGCATTTTCCCACATCTATTTTTCGCTCGAAGTCCTCGACCTTCACGGCCTCGTACTTGCACAAGCGATAGCAGAGGCCACAGTTAGCGCATTTCTCCAAGTCTATCACGGCTACCATGCTCAAGGCCGTGGCCTCCGCCGACCACGCATCCAGGGACGTTAAAAAATTAAGGGATGGCCGGGCGAGTGCGTCTGCTGCTCCTCTAAGCCGTTAGACCGAGGGCCTTCCGCTTCTTCGTTATATGGTCCATGATGATTTCCGCTGCCTTCTTCGGGTCGGGCTCTACTACGAACTTCCCTCCCACCATGTCCTCCAGGTCCTCGGTCAGCACCTTAGTAACCAGCTCGCTGCCGGTTACCGGTGGGACGACGCCGAGGTGGACGGGCACCCCGTGGGCCACGAACCACGTTCCTATGGCCACGGCCTTCTCGCTCATGGCCTCCGGCGCCGAGCCGAACACGGGCAGGTCTGGCACATCCACGCCCAGGGCCTCCGCTATGGCGAAGAGGGCGTTTAGGACACGGGAGTTGTCCACGCAGGAGCCCATGTGGAGGCACGGCGGTATGTTCAGGGCCTCCAGCACCTTCCTGAGCTTCTCGCCAGCCATCTCACGGGCCTCAGGAACCATTAGGCCGTGCTTCGAGGCCGCCACGGCCCAGCAGCCCGTGCCCACCACCAACACATCGTTGGCTATGAGCTCCTTCGCCAACGTTACATGGCCCCAGTCCTGCCTCACCTTCGGGTTGTTGCAGCCCACGATGCCGACTATGCCGTAGATGCTCCCGTCCTTGACGGCCTTCAGCAGGGGCTCAAGGGTCCCGCCCAGGGCCGCCAGGATGGCCTCAACGGAGAAGCCAGCCATGCACCTGCTCTTTACATCGGGTATCACGACCCTGTTCGGGTTTCTGTTCTTGAAGTTCTCCACGGCGGTGCGCACGACCTCCGTGGCCACCTCATCCGCCTTCTCGGGGCTCCACTCGATGTGCACGTCGCCCGGTATCCTGGCGATAGGCATCGTGGTGATGAGCTTCGTGTGGAAGCACTTAGCCATCTCGGCCACGCCAGGTATTATGCACTGGTAATCCACCACCATGGCCTCCACGGCGCCCGTGGCCAAGACGAGCTCCTGGTGCAACATGTTTCCGGCGATTGGGATGCCGAACCTCATGAGGACCTCGTTCCCGGTGCAGCAGACGCCCACCACGTTGATGCCCTCGGCCCCGACCTCCTTGGCGAGAGCCTGCATCTCCTCGGACTTGGCGGCCTCGACCACCTTCACGGAGAGGAGCGGGTTGTGGCCGTGGACCACTATGTTCACCATCTTGGGCTCTAGGACCCCCAGGTTAGCCACGGCCTCCACGGGCTTGGGGGTCCCGAACAGTATGTCCTGGAACTCCGTGGCCACTACCTCCGAATACGCATCGGCCAGCGCCGTCCTCAGCCCGTGCTTGAGGAGGCTCATGGGCTCCGAGTCCACGCCGACGTGCGTCCTGTGGATGGACTCCACTATCTCACGCCAGAAGGACCTGGGCGTGATGCCCAGCTTCTCGAAGACCTCTATGCGCTTCTTGGGCGCATAGGCCATGAGGAAGTTCAGGTGCCCTTCCTCCGTCCGTGTGTAATCCTCAAGCGCCTTCTCGGCCACGTCCTTGAGTATCTCTTTCGGTTCACGGCCCTCCACGGGCACGCCGAGCCTCCTGGCCACGGCCTTCAGCTTCTCGACATCCGTGATTTTATAGGGTATATCGGCCCCGGTGGCCACGAGGTGGGCCACCTCTACCACGTGGAAGGCGTGCTCGGCGTGGGCCGCACAGCCCCCGGCTATCCACCGCACCAGCGACCTCGCCACTATCGAGTCGGCCGTGCAGCCGCAAATGGTCCTCTCCACGCCGGCGGCCGGGTCGAGCTTGCAGGGGCCCATCCAGCAGAAGCGGCAGCAGAGGCCCTTCAGGCCGGCCTCGCACTGGGGCTGCATCATGTCAAAGCGATGGTAGATAATCGGCGTTTCGAGCTCTTCAGCCCTCTTTATCATCTGCTGAGCGGCCTTATCCAGGGTCTTCTCCTCCGGCTTCTCGATGGGCACGAACGCCAAGGACATCCCCTCATGTGTATCATGCGAGTTAGAGTAATTAAAGATTGGTAAGAAAAATTTAGTCTAAAGTATTACCGCAATAAGAAGGGCCTGAATGGCGAGCACGAGATTAAAAACTGGGAAAAGCTCTTGCTTATGCCTTAGCCACTCTATAAATGGGAGATGCCCCCTCTATACCGTGAAGCTCCACATGCCTCCTGGCCCTCAGGACTACGATGTGCCTTAGCACCTCCGAGGCGTCTAAGCCCAGCTCCATCGCAAGCTCCTTCACGGACATGGGCTTCTCCATCAGCTTCGCCATTACGAGGGCCCTCTCGAACTCCGCCCTGATGGCCTCGTCCAGCACACGCCCCTCAAGCTCCTCGTAGGTGGTCTTCTCGCCGTAGGCGTTGCCCTCCTCGACCAGGTGCCTCTCACGCCCCACGAGGGCCCTGAGCCTGAAGCCGGAGATGGCCAGCTTGGCAGCTCTAACGCCCAAGAGCACCCGCTCATCAGGCTCTGGCCCACGGAGGGGCGAGGGGCCCAAGCGCCTGAGCTCCTCCACGAAGGAGCGCACGACATCTGCCCACTTACGCCCCTCGGAGGCGGATACCCATTCGAGCCTCAGCCTCTCGGGCTCAAGGCCAGAGAGGGCGAGGAGCTTGCGGAGGGCTCTGAACCTGAGCTCGGCGTAGTAATTGCCCTCTACGTAGTGGCAATCGCCGGGGTGGCAGCCGGCTATGAGGACGCCATCTGCGCCCTTCTCAAGCACCTCGAGCACTATGGCCGGGTCTATTCGGCCTGAGCACATCACACGGACGATGCGCACGTTGGGCGGGTACTCGAACCTGCTCGTCCCGGCCAAATCGGCGCCGGCGTAGGCGCACCAGTTGCAGCAGAAGGCCACTATGAGAGGCTCAAAGGCTTCTCCCGCCATGCCTCATCCACCTCCTCCCGGGAGGGCCGCCAAAGCCTGGGCCAATATTTGCTCGTCCGTGAAGTGCTTTATCCTTATGGCCTTCTCCGGGCAGGCGGCTGCGCAAGTGCCACAGCCCTTGCAGAGTATCTCATTTACGACCGCTATTCCCCTCTCGTCCTTGCTTATGGCCCCGAAGGGGCATATCAATATGCATGTCCCACATCCGCTGCACTTCTCCGGGTCTACCTCGGCCGTTATGGGCTCTACCTCCACGAAGCCCCGGGCCAGGGGGGCGCAGGCCCGAGCAGCAGCTCCACGAGCCTGCGTCATGCTCTCCGGGATGTCCTTTGGCCCCTGGCAGCAGCCTGCGAAGAAGACGCCATCTACGAGCGAGTCGAGGGGCCTAAGCTTGGGATGGGCCTCCTTGAAGAAGCCATCTGGCCCGAGGGAGAGGCGCAGGAGGGAGGCCACCTCGTGCGTATCGGCCCTGGGGACGAGGCCGGACACGAGCACCACCATGTCGGCTGGCAGGAGCACCCTTGCGTTGAGCGTCGGGTCCTTGAAGGAGAGGATGAGGCCTCCCTGAGCTGGCGAGACCTCTATCGGCTCTTCTGGAGCATACTTGAACATGAGGGCGCCCTTGGCCCTGAGGGCGGTATACATCTCCTCGTAGCCTCGCCCGAAGGCCCTTATGTCCCGGTAGATGAGGCTGACCTGCGCATCTGGATAGCGCTTCAGCGCCTCCAGGGCCTGCTTAATGGCTATACCACAGCAGATACGGGAGCAGTATGGCCTCTCCGGCGTCCTCACGCCCACGCAGAGCACGAAGGCCAGGCTCTTGGGGCGCTTCCCATCAGAGGGCCTGAGCAGCTCGCCGCCCGTCGGCCCGTCCCTGGCGAGGATGCGTTCGAGCTGGATGGAGGTCAGCACATCGGGATGCGTCCCAAAGCCGAGCTCCCCCTCCTTAGGCCGGTAGGGCTCTGCGCCGGTGGCCACTATGATGGTTCCAACGGGGATTTCGAGCTCCTCCGGCCCCTGGCCGAGGTCTATGGCTCCACGAGGGCAGGCCTCAACGCACTTCCCACAGCGGGTGCAGGCGCCCTCGTCTATGGCGTAGGCCGGCGGGTAAGCGCCCTCATACGGTATGTAGATGGCCTTGCGCTTCCTCAGGCCCTCGTCGAAGGGGCTCGAGACCTCCACGGGGCAGGCATCTGCGCAAGAGCCACAGAGGTCGCACGCCTCCGGCCTGACGTAGCGGGGCCTGCGCCTTATCTTGGCCAAGAAGTTCCCTATGTAGCCCTCCACGCCCACGAGCTCCGAGTTATCGAGGAGGCGCACGGCCCCACGCTTTACGGCCTCGTCCAGCTCCTTGAAGAGGCCCGAGAGCACCTCTCTGGCGCCGAGCTCTGTCGCCATCAGGCCGTCCAGCTTGGCCACGAGGCCGCCCAAGAAAGGCTCCTTCTCGATTAGGTAGGCGGTGAAGCCCCGCCTGGCCACTTCGAGGGCAGCCGTTATGCCAGATACGCCGCCCCCGACCACGAGGACGGAGGGCTCTACATCAGCTCTCCTGGGCTCAAGGGGTTCCAATAGCCTCGCCCTCGCCACCGCCATGCGCACCAGGTCCTTTGCCTTCTCCGTGGCCTTCTCTGGCTCGTGCGGATGGCACCATGAGCAGTGCTCACGGATGTTCACCATCTCGAAGAGGTAGCGGTTCAGGCCTGCCTCCTCCACCACACGCCTGAAGGTCGGCTCGTGCATGGCTGGCGAGCAGGAGGCCACGACCACCCGGTTGAGTCCATGGGCCGTTATGTCCTCCTTTATCATCTTCTGGCCCGGGTCGGAGCACATGTAGGTGTAATGCCTGGCCACCACAACGCCCGGGAGGGTGGCTGCGTATTCCGCAACGGCCTCGACATCCACGACGCCAGCTATGTTTAAGCCGCAGTGGCATACGTAAACGCCTATCCGGACCTCCTCCCGGCCTTCCCCGCTCATAAGAGGCCCGCCTCCCTTAGGTAATTGACGGCCTGCATGGCTGCTGCGCTCGCCTC
The DNA here is from genome assembly GCA_964449495.1 of uncultured Candidatus Bathyarchaeia archaeon. GTDB lineage: Archaea > Thermoproteota > Bathyarchaeia > EX4484-135 > EX4484-135 > EX4484-135. The sequence goes on along the minus strand of CAYUYX010000002.1, from coordinate 23,881 downwards.
CGCCACGCTGTCCGGGATGTCCTTTGGGCCAGCAGCGCACCCGCAGATGAACACGCCCTCCGGGCCAGATGTGGGATTTGTCTTAGGGTCATCGCCCTCGAAGAAGCCGTAATCGTCCGTGCGGAGGCCCAGGAGCTCTGAGAGGAGCTCGTGGCCCTCGGGAGGGGCGAGGCCAACGGAGAGGACGACCAATTCATATCGCTTATGCAGGAGTTCCCCTGTCTCCGTGTTCTCAACCATGAGCAATAGGTCTTTTGAGGCCGGGTCCTCCTCTATCCTGGCCACACGCCCACGCACGAAATTCACGCCGAACTCCTCCCGGGCCCTCTCCACGAACTCCTCGAAGCCCTTCCCGTAGGCCCGGAGGTCCATGTAATAAATCGTTGGCTCCACGTCCGGGTAGCGCTCACGGATGAGGACGGCGTTCTTGGCAGCGTACATGCAGCAGACACGGGAGCAGTAAGGATTGCCTATCCGCTTGTCCCTTGAGCCGACGCACTGGATGAAGGCCACACGCCTCGGGCGCCTCCCATCGGAGGGCCTGAGCAGCTCGCCGCCCGTGGGGCCGGAGGCGTTAAGGAGGCGCTCGAGCTGGAGGGCGGTTATCACGTTCTTGAAGCGCCCGAAGCCGTACTCGCTGAGGCCGGATACGTCCACCAGCCTGAAGCCTGTGGCCACTATGATGGCTCCCACGTGGAGCGTTATCTCCTGTGGTTTTTGCTCGAAGTCTATGGCGCCAGCTGGGCAGAAGCGCTCGCACACACGGCACTTGCCCTTGGTTATGTAGAGGCAGTGCTCCGGGTCTATGGTGGCCTTCCTGGGCACCGCCTGCGGGAAGGGCATGTAGATGGCCCTGCGCATGCCGAGCCCCTGCTCGAACTCGCTTGGCACTCTCACGGGACACTTCTCCATGCAGATGCCACAGCCAGTGCACTTAGACTCGTCCACGTAGCGTGGCTTCTTCACTATGCGGACCTCGAAGCCCTTCCCGACCTTCTTCACGTCCAAGAGCTCGCAGTAGGTCAGGAGCTTTATGTTCGGGTGTCTCGCTACGTCCACCATCTTGGGCGTCAGAATGCAGAGGGAGCAATCGAGCGTTGGGAACGTCTTGTCTAGCATGGCCATGTGCCCTCCTATGCTGGGCGAGCGCTCGACGAGGTAGGCCTTCACGCCCTGCTCTGCCACATCGAGGGCTGCTTGGATGCCGGCGATGCCTCCCCCGATGATGAGGACGGATGGCTCCAATCGCCACCTCCTCCGTCCCTCAGGCAGGGGAGAAGGCGTAGTAATCCCCTTTCTTGCCGGAGATGGCCACCCTGCCCTCCCTCATCATACATATCAAATGCCACATCACCTTCTTCTTCGGGAGGCCCGTCCGCTCCGATAGCTCCGGGACGGTGAGAGGCCCATCCCGCTTGAGCTCGCTCATTATCCAGCCCCTCTCCAGCTCTTCTTCAAGTATCTTCGTTATTAGCTCCCTCGCCTCCCCCGGGCTGAGCTTGCCTACCTCGACTACGTACCTCGACCTTCCGAGGAGCCAGCGGGCCCTCTCGCCGGAGAAGGCCTCAGATGCAGCCCTCAGCTTCGCCCTAAGCTCCTCTTCATTCATTCCTCCCCCTCCGCAGCGGGCTCGGGCCGAGGCGCTTAATCGTTTCGGTGAACTCCTTTATGAGCTGGGCGAACCTCACGCCCTCAGAGGCCGATATCCACTCGAGCCTGAAGCGCTCTGGCTCAAGGCCTACCTCCTCGAGGCACATCTTCACGTAGCGGGCCCTCATCTCGGCCTTCAGGTTGCCATCTATGTAGTGGCAATCGCCGGGGTGGCAGCCCGTCAGGAGGACGCCATCTGCCCCGAGCCTGAAGGCCTCAAGGATGAATATCGGGTCTACCCGGCCGGAGCACATGACACGGATGATGCGCACGTTGGGCGGGTACTCTATCCGGCTCGTCCCGGCCAGGTCGGCGCCTGCGTAGGAGCACCAGTTACAGCAGAAGGCCACTATGAGGGGCTCGAAGCCATCTCCCCGGCCCTTTTCCTCCCCCGAGGAGCCCATGGGCATCAGCCCCACAGCCCTATCAGCCTGTGGAGGAGCGCTACCACGGTCTCGCAGGGGCACCTCCTCCTCTCCTCCATCATCTCGTCCACTGGGCCAGCGACGGCGTAGGCGTCCTCGCCGGAGCGCACCACCTCGCCCACTATGCACATCACCTTCACGTGCTCCTCAACCCTGTCCTTATCTATGCCCGTTTTCTCCGCCAGCTCATCTACGGTGAGGGGGCCGTTCTTCTCTAATTCACGTAGAATGCGGTGTCTCTCTATCTCATCTCTCATGAGGAGGCGCACGAGTTCATCCATCTTTTCGAGCGATATCAGGCCAGCATCGATGAGCGCCCTGCTCTTCCCTATGAACCACCTTATCCTCTCGTCCTTGAAGGCGTCTATGGCCGCCTGGAGCTTCTCCCCGAGCTCCTCACGCTCCGGCATCTCCCCCATCGCCTCCCCTGGGGAAGGCATGGCGATTAAAAGGCTTGGCTCACCTGGCCATCAGCAGGGCCTCAAGCTGGGCCCTTATCTGCTCGTCCGTGAAGTGGCGCATCGTTATGGCCCCACGGGGACAGGAGGCAGCGCAGGTCCCGCAGCCCTTGCACATGACCTCCCTTATCCTCGCCTTCCTGTCCTCTATGATTGGGGCCCCGAAGGGACATATATCGGCGCAGAGCCCGCACCCTATGCACTTCTCAACGTCAACCACGGCCGTTATGGCCTCCGACTCCACCTCGTCCTTGAAGAGGATGGTGGCCGCCCTCGCAGCAGCGGCCCCGCCCTGTGCGACGGAGTAGGGGATGTCCTTCAGGCCCTGGCAGGCGCCTGCGAGGAATATGCCATCCATAGCCGTATCAACGGGCCTCAGCTTCGGGTGGGCCTCCATGAAGAAGCCGTTTGGGCCGAGGGGGATGTTCAGCTTCCTCGCCAGCTCTACGGCGTCCTTCCTCGGGACGGCTGTTGTAGCGAGGACCACGAGGTCAGCCCTCACCTCGACGGGCTTCCCCTCCTCTGTGATGGCGTGGACGACGAGCTCGCCCGTCTCCGGGTCCTCCTCCACACGCCTGCCCGAGAGGTCGACACGCACGAACCTCACGCCGAGCTCACGGGCCCGCCTGTAGAACTCCTCGTAGCCCTTGAAGTTCGTCCTCATGTCCGTGTAAAGTATCGTTACGTCCACGCCCGGGATGCGCTCCTTGAGGAGGACGGCCTGCTTTATGGAGTACATGCAGCAGAAGCCGGAGCAGTAGACGAACGGCCCCGTCCCCCTTGAGCCGACGCACTGGATGAAGACCACACGCCTGGGCTCCTTCTTGTCAGAGGGCCTAACTACACGTCCACCGGTGGGGCCAGCCGCATTTAAGAGCCTCTCGAGCTCTAGGCCCACGATTACATCTGGGTATCGGCCGTAACCTAGCTCGGGCATATCCTTGGGCAGGTAGATATCGAAGCCGGTGGCCACTATGATTACTCCAACATCTAGCTCTAGGAGCTCGGGCTTCTGGCTGAAATCTATGGCCCCAGCCTGGCATACTTTCTCGCACAACCGGCATCTCCCACGGGTTAGGTAGAGGCAGTGCTCCGGGTCGATGACGGCCACCTTCGGGACGGCCTGGGGGAACGGTATGTATATGGCCGTTCGGTAGCTCAGGCCGACGTTGAACTCGTCCGGTATCTTCTTCATGGGGCACTTCTCCATGCAGGTCCCGCAGCCCGTGCACTTGGTCTCGTCAACGTACCTGGGCTTCTTGAGCACCTTCACCCGGTAATTGCCTATGTAGCCCTCAACGGCCTCGACCTCCGAGTAGGTCAGGAGCTTTATGTTCGGGTGTCTCGCTACGTCCACCATCTTGGGCGTCAGGATACAGGCTGCGCAATCCAGGGTCGGGAAGGTCTTGTCGAGCTGGGCCATGTGGCCCCCTATGCTTGGCTCCCTCTCGACCAGGTAGACCTCGAAGCCGAGCTCCGCCAGGTCGAGGGCTGCGTTTATGCCCGCTATGCCCCCGCCTATCACGAGAGCACGCTTCGTTACGGGGACCTTGATGGTCTTCAGGGGCTCTAATAGCCTCGCCCTCGCAACCGCCATGCGTATTAGGTCCTTGGCCTTCTCCGTGGCCTTCTCTGGCTCGTGCGGATGGCACCAGGAGGAGTGCTCACGGATGTTGGCCATCTCGAACAGATAGGGGTTGAGGCCCGCCTCGGCAACGCAACGCCTGAATGTGGGCTCGTGGAGCCTCGGCGAGCAGGCAGCCACTATCACCCGGTTGAGCTTGTGCTCCTTTATGGCATCTTTTATGAGCTTCTGGCCCGGGTCTGCGCACATATAACGGTAGTCCACGGCGTAGACGACGCCGGGGAGCGTCTTGGCGTATTCTACCAAGGCCTCCACATCTATCACGCCGGCTATGTTGAGGCCGCAGTGGCAGACGAAGACGCCTATGCGGGGCTCCTCCCGCTCGGACACGGCTTTCACCCCCTCACGGCCGCCCTCGCCTGGGCCAGTAGTTGTTCTGGCTTGAAGTGCCTCACCTTGACGGCCCCCGTCGGGCATCGCACGGAGCAAGCACCGCAGCCCTTGCAGAGAGCCTCATTTACGTGGGCGACCAAGCGCCCAGCCCGCTCTTCCACGCTTATGGCCTTGAACTCGCATACCTCCTCGCAGCGCCCGCATCCCCTGCAGCGCTCCTCGTCCACGCTTGCGACGGTGGGCTCTATCTCAAGGGCCTTCTTGGCCAAGACCTCCCCGGCCTTGACGGCCGCTGAGGCCCCCTGTGCGACGGAGAACTGGATGTCCTTTGGCCCCTGGCAGCAGCCGGCTATGAAGACGCCGTCCACGAGCGTCTCGACGGGCCTCAGCTTCGGGTGGGCCTCCATGAAGAAGCCATCTGGCCCGACGGAGAGGCCGAGCGCCCTGGCCAGCTCCTCTGCGCCCGGCTTAGGGACCATAGCGGATGCCAGGACGACCATCTCTACCTCAAGCTCGATGGGCCTCCCCTCCTCCGTCTCGGCGTGGATTATCAGGTTCTTCGTCTCCGGGTCCTCTTCTACCCGCCTCTTCTCAAGGTCGATGCGGATGAACTTTATGCCCATCTCCTTCGCACGGTTGTAGAACTCCTCGTAGCCCTTGTAATTCGTCCTCATGTCCGTGTAGAGGATGTAGACGTCCGTGTCGGGGTGCTTCTCCTTCAGGAGGATGGCGTTCTTTATGGAATACATGCAGCATATCCCGGAGCAGTAGGGGAAGCGCTCGACATCCCTTGAGCCCACGCACTGGATGAAGGCGACGGACTTAGGCACCTTCCCGTCCGAGGCCCTCCTTACCACCCCCCTCGTCGGGCCAGCTGCTACGTGGAGGCGCTCCATCTCGAGGGCCGTTATCACGTTGTCGTAGCGCCCGTACCCATACCTCGGGTCATCGTAGGGCATGTAGATGTCGTAGCCGGTGGCCACTATTATGGCCCCTACTTCGAGCTCGATTTCCTCCGGCTCCTGGCTGAAATCTATGGCTTCCCTTGGCCCGCAGGCCTCCACGCACTTATAGCACTCTATGCAGTGGTCCCTGTCGATACGATAGATGAGTGGGACGGCCTGGGCGAATGGCACATCTATGGCCTTCCTAACGCCGAGATACATGTCCCAGTCATTTGGTATCTCTATCGGGCATACCTTTGCACACTCCCCGCAGCCCGTGCAGCGCTCGGCTATCACGTACCTGGGCTTTTTCTCTATGAGCACCCTGAAATTGCCCACGTAGCCCTCAACGGCCTTCACCTCAGCATAAGTTATTAGCTCTATGTTGGGATGCCTGTACACATCCACCATCAGCGGCCCCTCTATACATATCGAGCAATCGAGCGTCGGGAAGGTCTTGTCGAGCTGGGCCATGTGGCCACCTATGCTCTCATATCGGTCGACCAAGTAGACCTTGAAGCCCATCTCGGCCAGGTTCAGGGCGGCCGATATGCCGGCTATGCCCCCGCCTATCACGAGCGCCTTGTTGGTAACGGGCACCTGGATGGGCTCTAAGGGTTCGAGGAGCGCCACCTTTGCGACGGCCATGCGCACCAAATCCTTAGCCTTCTCCGTGGCCTCTTCTGGCTCGTGGGAGTGGCACCAAGAGCAGTGCTCACGGATGTTTGCCATCTCGAACAAATACGGGTTAAGGCCAGCCTCAGCCACACAGCGCCTGAACGTGGGCTCGTGCATCCTGGGCGAGCAGGAGGCCACGACGACCCTGTTGAGCTTGTGCTTCTTTATGGCCTCCTTTATGGCCCTCTGGCCTGGCTCGGAGCACGTGTAGGGGTTGTGCTCCGCATGAACCACGCCCGGGAGCGTCTTGGCGTACTCCGTAACGGCCTCCACGTCCACCACGCCGGCTATGTTGAGGCCGCAGTGGCAGACGAAGACGCCTATACGGAGCTCCTCATCGCCCCTGCTCCTCAAGGCCGGTGCAACATATCGGGCTGCTTTATTTGCCTTTGCCAGCCCGGGGAGGAGGCCTCGCTATAACGCTTTTATCCCCTCCATCGTCGGCGCAGAGAGGTGCATTGCATGGCCGTGGCGGAGGTAGAAGAGCCTGGTTTTGAGGAGACGCTCAAGCCAGAAGTGGTCGAGAAGGGGCTCTGTGCTGGCTGTGGGGCCTGCGTGTCCTTCTGCCCCTTCGGCGCCATAGAGCTGAGGCCGAGAGGCCCAGAGCTCATCGACACCTGCCTGAGGTGCGGGAACTGCTACAGCATCTGCCCGAGGTACGAGTTGGATGTCGGGGCCATAGAGGAATTCGCCTTCGGGAGGAAGAGGAGGCCAGATGAGGAGTTCGGGGTGGTGCGCTCCATCCTCTTGGCCAGGTCGAGGGACGAGGAGGTCCTGAAGGTATGCCAGGACGGCGGCATCGTAACGACACTCCTCCGCCACTTAATCGGGCGTGGCTCCGCCATATCCGCCGTCGCCGTTGGCGTTAGCCCCGAGAAGCCTTGGCTCCCGGAGCCGAGGATAGCCATCACCGGGCCAGAAGTCCTCAGCTTCGCTGGGAGCCGGTACACCTACGCCCAGAACCTCATGAGCCACATCGGGACAGCCACCTTCCTGGGCTTCCTCGAGGGATCAAAGGCCGCCTTCGTGGGCCTCCCCTGCCAGGTGGCGGCCGCCAGGAAGATGCAGATGCTTCCGATAGAGGAGCTCGGCTGGCACGAGGCCCTCGGGCCCATAATAGGCCTCTTCTGCACTGAGACCTTTGATTACGATGGCCTCATGGCCCTCTTGCGTGAGAAGCTCGGCCTTGAGCCCGGAGACGTGGTGAAGATGAACATAAAGAAGGGGCGCCTCTACTTCTACCCGAGGGAGGGCGAGCCTAAGTCCGTGCGTGTCAGGGAGCTCCACGGCCTCGTCAGGGAGGGCTGCCGGGCCTGCACGGACTTCTCCGCTGAGCTGGCGGACATCTCCGTCGGGAGCCTCGGCCTCGAGGGCTGGAACGTCGTGATATTGCGGTCGGAGCTCGGCGAGCAGGTCTTCAAGAGCGCCGTTGAGGCCGGCCTGATAGAGACGAGGCCGATCGAGGAGGAGCCGGGCGTTATGGATACGCTCCTCAGGCTGACGGCCATGAAGAAGAAGCGGGGGAGCAAGGCCGAGAAGGCCTGATTGAGCTGGGCTCAGCCGACGAGCACCACCTCTATGGCTTTTTGCTGGCAAGCGTTCACGCAATCCCTGCATCCACGGCAATCGCTGGGCCTGACGGCGTAAGCTATATCATCCACTATCTCGAGGACGCCGAAGGCGCAGGCCCGCACGCACTCTCCACAGCCAAGGCATTTCTCGGGATTGACCACCACCCTATACGGCAGGCTCGCCACCTCCGAGAGAGCCAGCTAAGCAAGAGGTAAATGTTAAGTATGCTGGGCTGCGAGGAGGAGGGAATTTTTAGAGCAGATGACAAAAACCTGTGGAGGCTTGATATCTAAGCCAGGGCCGCCAGCGACGCCCTCGTCAGCAGCGCCTTGGCCTTCCTTATCAGCTCGACGGAGGAGCGCCTGCACTCCGGGCAATACGCCATGAGGCGCTTGAGGTCCTCTGTTAGAGGCTCGTACACACGGCCGGAGCGCTCCAGCAAGCGCTTCATCATGCTTTCGAGCTGCCTGTCGGCCACGTAATAGCGCCCGCAATTGGCGCACGCCCTGAGCGGGACGTTTATCGCCTTCACCATATCGTCCTTGCTCCTGAACCAGGCCCTGTACTCGCCCGTGAGCTTCACGGCCTCCTCGGGGCATATCTCCTCGCATGTGGCGCAGTAGATGCAGAGCCCGTAGTTCACGCTCATCTCACGCTCGGGGCCCTTCTCCTCGTAGCTCATGGCGCCCGTCGGGCAGGAGTTGGCGCAGGCCCGGCAGGCGACGCACTTCTCGGGGTCGAGCTCCGGGAGGCCCCTGAAGCCCTCTGGGACGCCCCAGTAGTCCTCGCTCGTATCGACCTCCACGCCGAGGAGGCTCGCTATGGCCTGGGCTATGGCCTGTGGGCGGGGCGGGCAGCCGGCCACGAAGACAGTAACGGGTATGCCGAGCTTGTCCGCCGGGCCGAGCATGGAGTAGCCCTCGGAGAATATGCCCTTGCTTATGGCGCAGGAGCCCACGCAAATCACTATCTTGGGCTCCCTCAGCTTCTCGTAAACGGCCCTGAGTTCATCGGCCGTCTTGAAGTTGGCCCCGCCGGTTACGACGAGCGCCTCCGCCTGGCTCGGCTCGTAGACGAGCTCTACGTACTGCCCCACCTTGAAGCGTGGCAGCAGGGCCTCCAGCACCTCGATGTCGCAGCCGTTGCAGGACGAGCAATCCGCCCTGAAGACCCGGAGTTTCTTCTCGGCCATATCCCTCACCTCCTCTCTGCCGTCCCGAAGGGGAGGTCGGATACGAAGATGATGCGCTCCCTGCCCGTGCGAGCGTCCACGATGGCGACCCTGTCCGTGCAGGCGTAGCAAGGGTCTATGCTCTCGAGGATGGGCCTCACGTGCTCAAGCCTTGCGCCCAGGAGGGTCTTCGTGTACGTGAAGACGTTTGCGTAGGTGGGCGTGCGTATCTTCACCCTCTCGGGCATGTTCGTCCCGTTCGAGCGTATGTAGTAGACGAGCTCGCCCCTCGGGGCCTCCCCACGCCCCACGAACTCGCCCACCACGGGCTCGCCCGGCTCGGCCACTATCGGCCCGGACGGGAGGGCGCCCACGGCCTGCTCCACCATGCTTATGCTCTCAAGGTTCTCACGAGCCCTCACCATCGCCCTGGCCCTGACATCGCCGTCCTTCTCCACCACCACGTTGAAGCTGAGCTCCCCGTAGGCCGCATAGGGGTCATCGGCTCGCACGTCGCTCTTCACGCCGGAGCCCCTGAGCGTCGGCCCGACGGCCCCGAGCCTGATGGCCTCCTCATAGCTCATCACGCCTATCCCGGCGACCTTCTTCCCGACTGGGCCGTTCTCGTCCAAGAGGCCTATCACGTACTCCGCCAGGGGCCTGAGCTCCTTCATCACCTGGAGCGTCTTATCGGCCACCTTTGGCGGGATATCCCGCCTCACGCCCCCGACCGTGTTGACGGCGTAGTGCACCCTGTTGCCGGAGATGAGCTCGAGCAAGTCCATGACCTTCTCACGCTCCATCATTATCTTTGCGAACGCCTCGTGCTCCCCGACGGCGTGGGCCAGGAGGGCGAGCCAGAGGAAGTGGCTGTGCAGGCGCTCTACCTCCGCCACTATGGTGCGTATGTAGAGGCCCCGCTCCGGCACGTCGATGCCGAGGAGGGCCTCCGCCGTCGTGCAGTAGGCGGTCGTGTGG
>CAYUYX010000002.1:0-14017 GCA_964449495.1 uncultured Candidatus Bathyarchaeia archaeon | reverse complement strand
GCTTGTAGGTGCGTGTCGTCATGAGCTTCTCTATGCTCCTGTGGCAGTATCCGAGCCTTATGTCCACGCCCTTGACCACGTCATCCTCCACGAAGAGCCTGATGAGCTCCGGCTCGAGGAGGTACTCGTGGAAGGGCCCGATGACCACTTCCTTATAACCCGACATGGCCATTCCCACCTCCTCAACCATATATCAATTTCACTAATTGGGGAACCGGGGTCCTGTGGACCTCAAGGCCGAGTTCCTCCGGCTTCACGCCCAAGGCGAGGGCTATGGCCTCGACGGGGTGCATGACGGGCATGTTGTACTCCATGCCATAGCGCTTCAACATCACCTGGCCTCGCTCGAACTGCGTCATACACGCCATGCAGGCCGTAACCACGCAATCGGCTCCAACCGCCCGCATGGAGGCCAGCTTGGGGGCCAGGCGCTCCTTCAGGGAGAACTCCGGGTCCACCTGGAAGGCGGGGAAGCCGCAGCAGAAGCGCTCGAGTTTGTAGCGCAGCACGTCGGCCCCAACTGCCTTGAGGAGGTCCCTCGTCATATCGTGCTTGACCCAGATATCCCCGCTCGGCCCTGGCCTGAAGAGGTGGCAGCAGTAGTGGATGGCCACCCTGGCGGTGAAGGGCGCCTGAACGAGCTCCCTTATCCTGTCTATCTCACGGCCGAGCGTCTCCACGATGCTCTCCACCTTCACGACGCCCTTGTACTCGTGGCCGAACTTCGAGAGAACGGAGTTGACCTTCTCCCTCACCTCCGGCTCCTTGAGGGCCTCGCTCGCCTCGTGGAGGGTCTCGAAGCAACCGCAGCAGGGGACTACGAGCGTCTCTATGCCCTGTTCCTCTGCCAGAGCGAGGTTGCGTGCCGCCATCGTCAGCCAGAAGTCGTAATCGACTAATCTGGTGAAGACGGGCTCTGGGCAGCACGAGTAATCGCTGAGGATGGCGTACTCGAGGCCGAGGGCATCGAGGACCCTGTACGTGGCCTTCTCAACGCAGAGGTACCTGAAGGGCATGAAGCACCCGAGGAATATGCCGTACTTGACCATCTTGCTCACCCCCTCATCTGTACCTGAGCCGCCTCTTCTCCATGTCGTAGCCGGCCCTCTCCGTGAAGCTCGTGGTCTCCGCCATCCTCCTTATCTCGTCCATGGCCTCCGGCCTGGCGCACGCTATCGGGGGCATGTGCGGTAGGCCCAGGTCCTCCCTCTTGCGCAAGATGGCCTTGCTTATGGTGGTCGTGCAGGCCGTGCCCATGAGCATCTCGGCCACGGGCCTCGCCTGGGGCGGGAGAGCCCCCACCATCGGCTTCCTCAGGGGCTTCTCCTCGTAGCCCTCGGGCGTGTAAAGCTTATCGGGCTTCAGGCCCACGAACTCGAGGCCGAAGAGGTCCCTTATCTCCCGCTCGATGAACTCCGCCGCCGGGGCGATGTGCGATATGTCTATGACCTCCATCTCCTCTTTAGGCACCTTCGTGCGGACCGTGATGACCGTGCCCTTGACGTCCACGTGGTAGAGGAGCTCGATATCGAGGCCCTCGTCCACGGCCGAGAGCGTCATGAAGCGGGCGTCTGGGTGAAGAGCGAACACGGCTCTCATGGCGTCCTCCAGGTACTCCTCGTCCACCGTGAGGAAGACCCGCCTCTCCGCAGGCGCCTCGAGCTTAGTTATCTTGTCCCCGAGGGCCTCCCTGAGCTTGCCCGCCGCCTCCTCCGCCCTCACGCTATCACCCCGTAGATACGCCTCATGAGCCTCAGGGCCTCGGCCCTCGGCATGACTTGGATGGCCTGGGCAGAGCAGTACTTAGCGCACCAGGGGTCCCCATCGCAGAAATCGCACTTTACGGCTACCTTCAGGCCCTCGTCGAACCTGGGCACGCCCATCGGGCAGGCGTAGGTGCAAGAGCGGCAGCCTATGCACCTCATGGGGTTTATCAGCACCCAGCCCGTCTTCTCGTCCTTCCTTATGGCCTCAACCGGGCAGACGGAGGCGCACACCGGCTCCTCGCAGTGCTGGCACTGAACGGCCTCGAAGAGCACGTGCTCCGGGTCGAATACCACGTGCCTCAGGGCCTTGTCGTAATCTATAACGCCGTAGTGCTTGTACGCACATGCCATCTCGCAGTACCGGCAGCCGGTGCACCTGTTCGGGTCGTAGAGGAGGACTAATTGCTCGGGCGTCCCTGCCACTTTCCCGCCACCGGCCGAACGTTATGGCCAACTAAAAAGCGTTTCCGCCTCTCTTTTCGTGCCATAGCACGAATATGCGCTTTTCTGGCCAAAAGGGCATAAGTATGCCGTTCTTCCTGTGAGATGATATACGTCAATGTTCATCTGCACGAATGAGTGAAAAGGCTTAAAAAGCGAGGTAATACGCCGCTGGCGGTGAAGAGCATGTCGGCAGCCGCCAAGAGGGTGGCCGAGGAGTTCAAGAAGATGGTCAAGGAGAAGCTGGGCATGGTCCCGCCGCACATCGAGGCCATGTGCGACAACGCCCCCGGGGTCGTGGCCCCCTTCGTGCGCATGTACGGCGCCGCCATGGGTCCAGGCGCTCTTGACCCCAAGACCAAGGAGCTCATAGGCCTCGCCCTGGCCGTCGCCCTCGGCTGCAAGCACTGCATGACCTGGCACACCATCATGGCCTTAGAGCACGGCGCCACCAAGGAGGAGATATTCGAGGTCCTGGGCGTCGCAGCCGTCATGACGGGCGGGCCCGGCATCGTTACCTGGTCCGAGCCCGTCATAGAGGTGCTGAAGGCGAAGGGCCTGCTTTAGGCCCATAGGAGCCTAACTCCTCGTATTTTTGTTCTATCTTCCCGATGAGACACGTTTATGCATGGTGGTTCCATCCGGCATCGCCCCCAATAATCTTATAAAGATGGGGGGAGAGGACGGGGGCCCAGGAGAGGAGAGGGAGATGAGAGGAGCACAGATGATAAGGGCGTCCTTAGGGCTCGCCACAGCTCTCTTAGCGCTGGCCCTACTGGCCAGGGCCTTATCCAGCGCATCCGCAACGAGCAGCCCATCTGGCATAAGCGTAGGCGCTATCTGGACGCTTTCTGGCCAGTTCTCCGAGCAAGGAACGGGCTCGGCCTACTACTCTACGCTCTACACCACAGACGAGGGGGCTGTCCTCAACCTCACCATAATAGGCCCGATGTTCTGGACGTGGGAGGAGGGCAAGGGCAGGGCCGTGGACGTGCGTATAGCACTCGTGGAAATAGAGAACCCCGAGCTGGAGGGCGTGAGAATAGATGAGCTCACGTGCTACCTCTACTTCTTCGATTACTACCACGACGAATGGGTAGAGGTGGCGAGCTCTGATACGAGGAGCGTCGGGGCGGACCTGGCGGAGGGGCCCGCAGTCGTGCAGGACCTGGAGATACGCTTCACCACCGGCTTCCCCTGGGAAATCATGGAGGAGTGGATTTACCCGCTGAAGGCCCAGGCCTGCCTGAACGTGAGCTACACGGCCTTCTTCGTGGGCGGTGAGGGCGTGGGAGGCGAGTTCGGCGAGCTCACGGACTTCACGGTAGAATGCACTCCTCCGGGCTTCGCGTCCCGGACCTACACGCTCACCTTCAACATCACGGAGTTAGACGGGGAGACGGGGGAGGCGAGGGCCAATACTACCTACGTCTTCAACGTGGGGGGCGTGGAGAGGAGGAGCAGCTCCATCCTGCTGTTCAACGCCAGGGAGCTCATCCATCCCGAGATGCTCGATTACCTCTTCGAGTTCTGGTTCCTCGCCTTCACGCACGGGCCCCTGGCCCCGAACCCGCTGGTACTCACGGATGACTGGTCATCCCTCGGCGATAAATGGGAAGAAGATATCAGTTCTCTCGCCTCCGCCCACGACGCAGATATGGAGGCCTCATTCGGCTTCGAGAGAGCCATCTTAGCCGGTAGAGAGGTCGATTTAGCCGTCTTCAGCCTGACATATAATGCTGATGTAAAAGAGGCCAGCATGGAGGGACAGGTCAAAGGCCCCTACAATCTCAAGTGGAAGTTTGATGCTGAGACGGGCGCTTTAATGGCGGTGGAATGGGAAGAAGGCCTCGACATCAAGTATTCCTACGGCGCTCTCACCGCTGGCGGCGGGATTATGAGCATATACAGGAGCAGCTCTCACAGGGCCATATCCATTGCCATGACGATTGCCCACGCATCCTTCAAGTTTGGCAGGCCAATCGCCAGGCCCGTCCTGGAGCCCACGCCCCTCGCTGCGGCGGCGATAGCCTCTGGGGCCGCTACCGGAGCCATCGGAGCCGGCATATCCGCCGTCGCTGCTGGCATCTCGGCCCCGCCCACCAGCGCAGCGGCTGCTCCGACCGCTCTCGCCCCGCCGACGGAGAAGATGAAGCCGAGCTTCTTCTCGAAGATACTCAGCGGGATACGCTACCTCCTCGGTAAGAGAAAGAAGAAGTACATATACGAGCCTCCAAAGAACACGCTCACGTTCCTCCTCTGCACCATCATCATAGCGGCCGCCAGCGCCACGGTCCCCTTCGTCATGGTAGGGGCCCCCCTCGAGCCGGCAAGCATACCAACCTCCATCTACCTATCGGCGATAGGCTTCGCCCTCGCCTGCACGAGCCTCAGCCTCTTCACGAGGAGGACGCTGTTCTACAAGGAGTACGGCCTCAGGGTGGACAAGCGGGAGAAGGCGTTCCTCGGCCTCTCCCTGGCCCTCGGGCTCTGGGGCGTTATCTCATCGCCGCTCGGCCTATTCTCCATGCTCGTGGCCCACCTGGCGAGCATAGCCATAGGCGTGCCAGCGGTCGCCGTCGTCCTCCACGCAATAGCGGATATAAGGAGCTGGCCGTAGGTAGAGCCATCATCTTTATCTTGTCTCCCGCACGAGCCCCATGAGTTGGAGGAGGGGGTGGGCTCCCTGGCCAGGATGTTGAGGAAGCCGCTGGCCCCGAGGAGGACGCTCAAGCTCAGGGAGGTCGATATAGTGGTCATCTGGGACCGTTGCAAGGGATGCGGCTTCTGCATAGAGTTCTGCCCGAGGGGCGTCTTGGCCTTCAGCGAGAAGCTCAACATCAGGGGGGCCCATCCCCCCGAGGTCGTCAAGCCGGAGGAATGCGTAGGCTGTGGCCTTTGCCAGGACATCTGCCCCGACTTAGCCATCTTCGTCGTGCCGAGGAAGGCGTGAAGGAAGGCCCGAGCGCGTGGTTTGCCCTCCCCAACGCCCATGCGCAAGCCTAAAGAGTAGTGTACGCTCGTGCAGCGGAAGTGGTAGGAGATGGCGGGCGAGGGTAGGCGGAGGCTCGACATCCTGACGGGCGTGTGGTTCACGATGGGCGATATCGCCTGCGCCGAGGGGGCCATAGCGGCTGGCTGCCGCTTCTTCGCCGGCTACCCCATCACGCCCGCCACGGAGATAGCCGAGCGCATGGCCTACAGGCTCCCCCAGGTCGGGGGCGTTTACGTCCAGATGGAGGACGAGATAGCCTCGATAGCGGCGGTGATAGGCGCCTCCTGGGCGGGCTTCAAGGCCATGACGGCCACATCCGGCCCGGGCTTCAGCCTGATGCAGGAGAACATAGGCCTGGCCGCCATGACGGAGACGCCATGCGTGATAGTTAACATCATGCGGGGAGGGCCGAGCACCGGCCAGCCCACGAAGATGGGCCAGCAGGACGTCATGCAGGCCAAGTGGGGCTCGCATGGCGATTACGAGATAATCGCCCTCGCCCCCGCCTCCGTGCAGGAGATGTTCGACCTCACCATAGAGGCGTTCAATTACGCAGAGAGGTACCGCTGCCCCGTCATGGTGATGGCGGACGAGACGGTGGGCCACATGAGGGAGCGCCTCGTCATACCCGAGCCGGAGGAGATAGAGAGGCGCCTCGTCGAGCGGAAGAGGGCCAGGGGGAGGGTGGCGCCCGGGGAGTACGCTCCCTTCAAGGCCGACCCGGAGGACCTGGTTCCCCCCATGGCCCACTTCGGGGAGGGCTATCACTTCTATGCCACGGGCCTGACGCACGACGAGTGGGGGCGTGTGAGGACGGATAGCGCAGAGGCCCAATTCGAGCTCGTATCGAGGATTTGCGATAAGATAAGGAGGCATAGGAAGGATATAGTGAAGTATGAGTGTCTCGACCTCGAAGATGCTGATGTCGTTGTGGTGGCCTATGGAATAGTATCGAGGCCTGCGAGGGCGGCTGTAAAGGAGGCGAGGAAAGAGGGCATAAGGGCTGGCCTGCTCAGGCCTGTAACGCTCTGGCCCTTCCCGGAAGAGCAGATGGCCGATGTGGGCGAGAGGGCAAAGGCCGTCATAGTGGCAGAGGTGAACTACGGCCAGATGGTACGTGAGGTAGAGCGCCTCGTCCCGAGGCGTAAGGTCATCTTCATCCCGAAGCTCGGTGAGCGCTTCCACACGCCGGACGAGCTGCTGGCCGCTATCAGGAGGGCTGCGAGGTGAGATGGCCATGACCGTTGAGGCCGAGGCGGTCGAGCTCGTCCACCCACTCGACAAGTACACCCGCAAGGGCATGATACCCCACATCTGGTGCCCGGGCTGCGGAAACGGCATAGTGCTGAACGCCTTCTTGAGCGCCCTCCACGAGCTCGATTTCGATATGGACAGGCTCGTGGTGGTCTCCGGGATAGGCTGTATAGGCCGTATAGCCGGCTACATAAATGCCGATGCCTTCCACACCACGCACGGGAGGGCCATACCATTCGCCTTCGGCGTTAAGGTGGTCAGGCCCGACTTAGAGGTCGTCGTGATAAGCGGGGATGGCGACCTCTTCGCCATAGGGGGAAACCACTTCATCCATGCGGCCCGCAGGAACGTGGATATGCTCGTGATATGCGTGAACAACTTCAACTACGGCATGACGGGCGGCCAGGTAGGCCCGACCACGCCCTTGGAGGCCTACACGACCACCACGCCCTACGAGAACATAGAGCGCCCCTTCAACCTCGTCCAGCTCGCAGCGGCGGCCGGGGCCGTCTACGTGGCCAGGTGGACGGCCGTCCACCCGAGGAGGCTCAAGGAGTGCATAAAGAAGGCGCTCGGGAAGAAGGGCTTCAGGTTCATAGAGGTCATATCGCCCTGCCCGGAGGAGTTCGGGAGGAGGAACAGGCTGAGGGATGCCGTGGCCTTCATGAAGGAGCTCAGGGAGAAGAGCGTCCCGGCGAAGCGGAGGGACCCGGCGGAGGCTTACATAGGCTGGGACAAGATAGTGGTGGGGGAGTTCGTGGACATCGAGAGGCCGGAGTACACGGACCTTTTATGGGCGCAGATAAGGGCCGTCCGGGAGAAGGCCATGAGGGGTGAGCTTAGGGTTGCGCTATGAGCTCATAATAGCTGGCCTGGGCGGGCAGGGCATCCTCCTCGCCGGGAACATCGTCGGGACAGCCGTAGCCGTTTTCGAAGGGCTCGAGGCCTCTCAAATTGTGGCCTATGGTCCCGAGGCCCGGGGAGGGCGGGTGTTCACGGAGGTCATCATATCCGACGAGGAAATCGATTATCCGAGGGTGAGGAGGCCGGACATCGCCATCGTCATGTGCCAGAGGGCCTACGACGAGTTCGGGAAGGCCGTTGCGCCCGGTGGCCTCCTCATCTACGACCCGGACCTCGTGGAGCCCGAGGAGCAGGAGGGCGTGAAGCTCGTCCCCATCCCGGCCACGAGCACGGCGGAGAAGCTCGGGGCGAGGATATCGGCCAACATGGTCATGCTCGGGGCCCTAACGGCCCTGTGCGACCTCCTCGAGCCGGAGGCGGTCAGGCGGGCCATAGAGATGAAGGTCAGGAGGGCGTTGAGCACGAACCTCAGGGCCTTCGATGCGGGCTACGAGGAGGGGCTCCGCTGGCTAAGGAGCAGGGGCGGGTGATGCGCTTGGCCGTCGAGCCCAGGATAGGCGTTTACATCTGCCACTGTGGGACAAACATAGCCGGCGTGGTGGACATCCGGGCCCTCAGGGCCTACGCCGCCAGCCTCCCGGGCGTCGTGGTGGCCCGTGATTACATCTACATGTGCTCTGAGCCCGGCCAGAAGCTCGTGAAAGACGATGTGGCCTCCGGCTTGGTGGATAGGGTCGTCATAGCCGCCTGCTCGCCGAGGCTCCACGAGCCCACCTTCAGGGAGGTCCTCCGGGAGGGGGGCCTGAGCCCCTACATGCTCGAGTTCGCCAACATAAGGGAGCACTGCTCGTGGGTGCACATGCACGAGCCGGGGAAGGCCACGGAGAAGGCAAAGGACCTCATACGCATGGCCGTTGCGAAGGCCAGGTTGCTCAAGCCCATCCGCTCCTTAGAGGTCCCCGTCGGGAAGAACGCCCTCGTGCTCGGAGGGGGGATAGCGGGCATAACGGCCGCCCTCGACTTGGCCGATGCGGGCTTCAAGGTCTACCTCGTCGAGCGCTCGCCGAGCATAGGCGGGCACATGGCCATGCTCGACAAGACGTTCCCGACCATGGACTGCTCGTCCTGCATCCTCACGCCCAAGATGGTGGCCGTGGCCAGGCACCCGAACATAGAGCTCCTGACCTGCTCGGAGCTCGTGGACCTCGATGGCTACGTTGGGAACTTCAGGGCCCGGATACTCAAGAGGCCCCGCTACGTGGACCCCGATAAGTGCACGGCCTGCGGGAAGTGCGCCGAGGTATGCCCGGTGGAGGTGCCGGATGAATTCAACGCGGGCTTCTCCTGGCGGAAGGCGATATACATACCGTTCCCCCAGGCCGTTCCATCGGCCTACGTGCTCGACCCGGATAGCTGCCTCGGCCTAACCCCCCTCGCGTGCGGGGAGTGCCTGAAGGCCTGTGAGGCAGGGGCCATAGACTTGGACGATGCGCCCGTCGAGCTCGAGCTCCACGTGGATACCATAATAGTGGCCGTGGGCTTCGAGCCCTACTGCCCGGACAAGGACGAGGAGTACGGCTACGGGCGCTACCCAGATGTCATGACGGCCCTCGAGATGGAGAGGCTCCTGAACGCCTCCGGCCCCACTGGCGGTAAGGTGGTCAGGCCCTCAGATGGGGAAGCGCCGAGGCGCGTGGCCTACGTCCAGTGCGTCGGCTCGAGGAGCCGGAAGCCCTGGCACGGCACGTACTGCTCGAGGATATGCTGCATGTACGCCATAAAACAGGCCATCCAACTGAAGGAGAAGAACCCGGACGTGGATGTGTGCATCTTCTACATAGACCTGAGGACCTTCGGGAAGGGCTACGAGGAGTTCTACTGGCGGGCCGAGGAGGCGGGCATCAAGTTCGTGCGTGGCAAGGTTGCGGAGATATGGAGGGGCAGCGATGGCCGCCTCATCGTGAGGGCCGAGGACACCCTCTCCGGGCGGGTGGTAGAAGAGCCCTTCGACCTCGTGGTCCTCTCCGTGGGCATGAGGCCGCCTGAGGGGGCTAAGGAGCTGGCCGCCATGCTGAAGATACCCCTGGGGCCGGATGGCTTCTTCCTCGAGGCGCACCCCAAGCTGAGGCCCGTCGATACAGTCGTGGACGGCGTGTTCGTGTGCGGGGCATGCCAGGGGCCGAAGGACATAGTGGATACCGTCGCCCAGGCGAAGGCGGCCGCATCGAGCGCCATGGCCCTCATGGGGAAGGGCAAGGTCGTCGTGGAGCCCTTCTTCGCCACGGTGATAGATGAGGAGCGCTGCAGGGGATGCGGGCGCTGCGAGGAAGCGTGTGAGTTCGGGGCCATAAGCGTGGAGGCGCAGGGCGAGCGCTTGATAGCCCGCGTAAACGAGGCGCTCTGCAAGGGCTGCGGGGCCTGTAGAGTGGCCTGCCCGACGGGGGCGCTGAGGGTTAGGCACTTCACGGACGAGCAATTGCTTGCGCAGGTGCGTGCGGCCCTCGGGGCTTGAGGCCCCTCCCCCGGGGCAGAGCACATAAATGCGTGGGGGGCTATCGAGGACGGGGATGGGCCGCTTAAGGATGGCGGAGGAATTCGTTAAGAGGCTCAGGGAGGCCTTAGGGGGCGAACTCGTCCGTGCCGTCCTCTTCGGCTCTACGGCGAGGGGCGATTACTGGCCAGAGAGCGATGTGGATGTCCTCGTGGTCGTGAGAGAGGGCGCCGAGGAGGCTTGGAGATGCGCTCACGAAATCGCTCAAAGCCTCATGGAAGAGCTCGGCTATTCCCCCTGGCTGGAGTTCATCGTCCTGGACGTGGAGAGCTACAACAGGGCTGCGAGGGAGGGGCGGTACTTCGTGAATGCGGTGGCCGAGGAGGGCCTCGTGCTCTACGACGATGGCTCGGGCGTCTTGGAAGACCCCTCTCCGGGCCCATCGGGGGCTGAGCTGGAAGAGCACCTCATGAGGGCCCTAAGCCTCGTAATATCGGCCGTGAGAGATGTAGAAGAGCAGAATAGAGGTCTGCTATTGCGAGGCTATGAGACGGCCTTCGCCCGGGCCTACGAGGCGATAGAGAACATCATAAGGGCCTTAGTAAAGAGCAGGGGCTATGTGAGGGTGCCGAAGAGACATGGCGGCTGGCTTGCTCTCTTCAGCAGGGACTTCGTGAGGACTGGACGGGTGCCCCAAGACATATGGGAGATTATAAGCGATATGGCCGGGAAAAGGCCCAGAGTAGTCTATGGAGTTCAGCGCGTGTCGAGAGAGGAGGCCCTGGCAGCTATCAGGACCGTCTTAGCGCTCTTCAGATTAGCTGTAGAATATCTGGCCGAGGTAGGGGAAATAGGGAGTTCGAGGCGAGACTACTACCTTACGGCTATTGTTAATATCCGGGTTCCAGGCCCTAACTGATACATCTCAAGAACTCGTGCTCAATCTCAATCGTGCGAGCAGCTCTCTCGCAGCCTCCCCCGGGTCGTCGGCCAACACTATGGAGCGCCCCACCACGAGGAAATCTGCCCCGGCCTCCAGGGCCATCTTGGGGTCGCCGCCCTGGACCCCCACGCCCGGGGATACCACGAGCATCTCCGGCCCGACCAGCTCCCTCACGGCCCTTATCATCTCCGGCCTCGTGGCCCCGACCACCACGCCATCTGCCCCCCATTCGACCGCCTTCCTGGCGAAGTAGGCGTAGAGCGGCATCTCGGTGCCCGGGCGCCCCCCGGGAACTTGGAGGCCGAACGTCTCGACGGCCCCGGGATGGCTCATGTAGGCGAGCAGGACGATGCCCTTCTCCATCTCCTTCGCCAGCTCGAAGACGGGCGCCAGGCCCTTCTCCCAGCCCACGAGGGGGCTCGCCGTCAGGGCGTCGAAGCCGGCCTCGAAGTAGTAGCGGGCCGCCACCTCGTTCGTCGAGCCTATATCGCTCAGCTTGGGGTCAGCCAGGCAGAAGAGGCCGAGCTGATGGGCTCTGTCGAGGAGGGGCTTCACCCCGGAGAGGCCGAGGGGCAAGATGAGGTGGAAGTTCACCTTCAGGCCGCATACGTACGGGGCCGTGCTCTCGAGCACCTCCATGGCCTTCCGCATGAGCTTGCTCGGCTTATCCGGCGCCAAATCAAGGGCGAGGACGATGGGAGAGCCCCTGTCCTCAAGCGCCCTCCTGGCGAGCTCCCTGAAGCCCACGGCGCACGCCCCGGGGAGAAGTGGGCGCCCCCGGCCTTTAAATGGTTGCCGGGCCGTAGCGGCCAGGAAAGGCCCTCATGATTTCCCTCGGCCTGAAGACGAGGATGGTTGCCTTTTTCAAGCGCCTTCTCAGCGCAGAAGCCATCTTCCCCGGGGAGAAGCCGAGCTTCACGAGGACGGCGTTCTCGAGGAGGCCGAGGCGTTCTATGCCGATGGCCTTATCGTAGGAGCCGGAGGCCCACAAGGCCCTCTTCAGGGCGTGGTGAGAGGCCCCGAGGACCACTACCCTATCGAGGCCGGAGCGAACCCAGCGCTCAAAGGCCTTGACCTGTCCCTCGGAGAGCTCCGCCCTCACGGGCTCGCTGGGCGCCTCTCCGGGCTCCTCGATAAGCCTTACCTCAAGCGGAAAGCCCTCGGAGAGGCAGAAGAAGCGGGACATGAGGGCCATCTCGACCTCGAGGCCATCTGCGAGCTGTGCCCTGAATGCCCTCAGGGGGACGAAGGCATCTAAGTTCATGGGCTCGAAAACGCCTATATCGACGAAGGCCCCTTCAGGCGATACAGCTGATATCTTGCCTCTCACCGTGGAGAAGCGCTTTAGCTCGGAGACCTTCACCGGCGCCAAGCCGACCTCCTCCGCTAAGAGCCTGAGGGCCACGTCCTCGTCTTCCCCGCTGACCTCGAGGACAAGCCATCCTCGCCCGGCCGAGCCGACGACACGGACATCGACGGACAGGCCCGAGCACAGCGAGAGGAAAGCCGGCGTGAACTCCCTCGGCTCATGAGGGCCGTAGACTTTTTCCAGGACGACAACACGCATCGAGCTCACCGCCCAGGAGGGAGAGCAGCTCTTCTCGCACCCTCACGAGGTTCCTCACGGCCGGGTGCTCTGGCCCGAGCTCTTCGACGAGCTTCTCGAGGGCCTCCTCGAAGGACAAGACGCGCCCCTTCTCCACCAGCTTATCGGCGTAGGCGATTATCTTCTCCTCGAGCGTCTCGGGCTCGTACGTCCCCGGCGGCCAGCCCATCTCCTCCGCCACCCCCGGGCTGACCCCGCAGGAGTGGGTCAGGATTACCCGGACGATGCGCCCGTCGAGGCCCATCTGCCTGGCCAACTCGGCCCCCACGAAGACGTGGGCTATGGAGTGCGTCCTCGAGCGCCCTATATCGTGGATGAGGGCTCCCGCCTCGACGAGGCGCACGTCCACCTCTGCCCCGGCCCTCAGGCAAGCTCTTGCGATATCGAGGGCGAGCGCTGCTACGTCCTTGCAGTGCTCGATTACCCCCCGGGGGCAGCCGGCCTCCTCCAAGATGCGCAGGGCCTCTTCACGGCTCGGGAGGCTCTCCCCCAAGGCCAGGTCCCTTCAGGAGGACAGCTCCTTCCGCAGCTGCCTAATCTTCGCCCTCAGGGCATCTATTATCTTGCTGTTGTCCTCGAACTCGAGCGGCTGGCCGCACCTCGGGCACCTGAAGAGGTTGTCCGATGCCTCATCGAAGGTGTAGCGCCTGCAGCCGGGCGTCCCGCAGGAGAAGAACTGGTTCTCCTCCTCGTACTTCAGCTTGGCCTCGAGGCGCCTCAGTATCCTCCTCTTCCAGCTCTTTATGAAGGCCTCGATTTGCTCGAGGTTGACGCTCCAGAAGAACTTGAAGCGGCTGGTCTCCTCATCTCTCTCCCGCCTGAGGGATACCACGAGGTTCTGGTGGAGCTTGTAGAGCGTCCTGCGGACCACGTCCTCCTTGAGGCCGGTCCTCCTGGCTATCTCCTCGTCGCCGAGCTCCTTATCGCCCAAAGCCCTCACGATTTTGACGGCGTCCTCCCCTCCCACGATGCGGGCCACGAACTCGAGGACCTCCTCACCGGGGGGCATCAATACCTCATCACCCTACTGCACGTAGCACGTATGGGTGTTATAAATGCTTAAGCGCAGCCAAGAGCCCCTGCCGACGGGAGACCGCGTGCCCCGCCGAGGCGAGCAAGAAGGCCCTCTCTCCGCAGGGGGCGACCTCCACGAGGGGGAAGCCCCGCTTGAACCGACCATCGTTGTCCTGCGCCTCAGCCACAGGAGAGAGCGTGATAAGCGTATGACCACGCACGTGATGCTCACGGCGAGGGCCTTCGGGGCCTCCGGCGTCGTTTACTCCGGGGACCGGGACCCCGGGATGGAGGAGAAGGTGATGGATGTCGTGGCCCGTTGGGGAGGGCCTTTCTTCGTCCGTTACGAACGGGATTGGCGGGCTTTCGTGAGGCGTTGGAAGGCCGATGGGGGCTTCGTCTGCCACCTCACCATGTACGGCCTCCACGTAGACGATTGCATCGGGCGGGTGCCGAGGGACAGGCCCGTCCTCGTGGTGGTGGGCTCGGAGAAGGTGCCGAGGGATATGTTCGAGCTCGCCGACCTCAACGTGGCCATAGGCCACCAGCCCCACTCGGAGGTAGCGGCTCTCGCCGTCTTCCTCGACCGCCTCTTCGGTGGCTCGGAGCTCAGGCGTGAGTTCGGGGGAGCCAGGCTCAGGAT
>CAYUYX010000001.1:0-63247 GCA_964449495.1 uncultured Candidatus Bathyarchaeia archaeon | reverse complement strand
TTGTAGCCGAGCTCCACGATTAGGCTGCTCCCGAAGCTCTCCTTGCCCTGGTCCCGAATTATCCTGGCCTTCTCGGCCATGTCGGCCCTATCTGTCGTTATGAGGCCTCCCTCGCCCGTCGTCATCACCTTCGTGGGGTAGAAGCTGAAGCAGCCAGCGTCGCCAAATGAGCCAGCTGGCCTGCCGTCGAGCGTCGAGGCGTGGGCGTGGGCGGCGTCCTCCACGAGGAAGAGCCCGTGGTCCTCGCAGAACTCCCTTATGGCCGGCGTGTCCGGGCAGACGAGGCCCCCGACGTGGACGACCACCACGCCCCTCGTGCGGGGCGTTAGGCGCTCCTGGACCTCCTCAAGCGTTATACAGAGCGTCTCGGGGTCTATGTCCGTGAAGACGGGCCTCCCGCCGGCGAAGAAGACGGTCGCAGCGGTAGCGCTGAAGGTGTTCGTGGGGACGAGCACCTCGTCCCCGGGCCCGAGGCCAAGGCAGCGGTAGGCTATCTCAAGGGCGCTCGTCCCGGAATTAACGGCTATGGCGTATTTGACGCCGCAGAGCTCGGCGAATCTCCCCTCGAGCTCCTTGGTGAAATCGCCTAACGTGAGCCTGCCAGACCTGAGGATGCGCTCTATGTAGGCCTTTATCTCCTCTATATCTTCATCGGGGAAGTAGGGCCTCACGGGCGGTATTTGCTTAGCCATGTCCATCACGCCCAGGAAGCGAATTATGATTATGTTAAAAAGCTTTCCCGAGGACGCTCGCTCCCGCAATTAGCCTCTGACCGAGCTAAGCAAGGCCATCTTCAGTCGCTTTATTATCTCTGGCGAATGACAATCGTAAAAGGCCTCGATGACCTTCCTGGCATTCTTGCCCATCTCCTCCCTACGTTCGCCATCGGCTAAGATGCGTATTATTTTCTCAGCGAGCTCGCTCGCATCATCCGGGTCATCTACGGCGATGCCCGTAGCCCCGCTCATGAGCAAGTCCCGGCTGACCGCCCATCTGGCAACCACGAAAGGCTTACCACAGGCCATGTATTCCAGTATCTTCCTCTGTACGTCTGCTAACGAAAACCAGCCGACCGTCATAGGCCCTATACACAAATCGGCCAAGGATATCACGCTCGGGATTAAGGCGTGCTCAACCGGCTTAGCGAAGACCAAAAGCTCTCTCACGCCGAGGGACGTAGCCAAATCCATTAAGCCTCCCTCATCCGGAGCTTCTCCCAAGATGACCAATTTGACCTTCCCTATTTTAGAGGCTATATGTGGAAGCGCTCTCACCAGCTTTTCTAAGCCCCTTCCAGCCGTAGAGCCCACGAAGAGCAGGACCTTACGGTCATCTAAACCATACCGCTCCTTAAATATCTTTTTGAAGAACTCATCGTGCTTTGAGAAGGCCCTCAAGTCCACGAGGTTCGGGACTATCAACATCTTCGCCCTATGGATACGAAAGGCCCTTGAGATGAGGAAGGCCCTCTCCGGGCTCTTATTCAGAACGAAAGCTGCCCATCCGAATGCCAGTTTATTGAAAGCCGCCATGATAGAGCGGTTGAGGAAGGCTTCTGAAGGAAAGCGGCCTATATACGGTATGCCGTCCTGAACCTTGATGATACATGGCCTTCCGAGGAGGCGGGCCACGAGAGACCCCACGAAAGATGCCATGTGGTAATTGTGATGTTGCGTAAATACGTGCGTTATCCCCTCTTTCCTAACGACCCGCAGGGCCGCCATGAAGACGAGGAAGTAGGCTATTGTAGCCCTCAAGAGCTTTCCGAACTCCTTGGCGTCAAGGGCGCTTGGGAAGGGCATCCGCCTTATCTCCATCCATCCGCTAAGGCCATCCACATCCCCGAGCCGAGCTGCTCCTGGGTCATTAGTTATCACGAACGATTTCTCCACCACGTCCGTTAGCTTAAGCGCCTTGAGCAGGTAGGCCGTGCTTATCCAGGCCGCATCGTTTGGACGGCAGTAATGGGCTATGTATAGCACACGGGCGCTCGAGACCATCATCTCCCCCTCATCTTGGCTATGAGCTCATTCACCGAGTAATAGGATTTCGCCAGGAGCCAGGGCAGGGATATCAGGCGCTCTGAGGCCGAGAGGAGCATCGATTTAACCCTGGCCATTCGACCGATGTTCTCCAGTTTGATAAAAAGCCCGCCGCGTCGCTCTACCTGACGCCTGAGCCACGCCTCATCGGCTATTTCGACGCCGAGGCCCGGCCCGCTCGGCACCTCCATTTCCCCATTCCGGAAGGCCAGCGGACGCTTAAGTATATCGAAGCCTATGAAGAACCACCATCCTATCTCGCACCCCCAGAATAATTCCTCCGGGATGAGCGATGCCATGTGGAGGAGCGTTGCGGCTCCGACGCCCAGTTCACGCCCCGTCCCGATATACAGGCGAACTCCCATGTCTACACATGCTTCGAGGATGTTGAGCGCCCTAAAAAGGCCTCCTACACGGCATATCTTAAGGTTCAATACATCGATTGCTCCCGCTTCTACGGCTTTTTCCAGCTCCTCCACGTCTCTCACGCTCTCATCAAGCATTATGGGCGTATCGAGCGCCTTTTTCAGAACCGAGTGGGCCCTGAGGTCCGTCCTGAAGCATGGTTGCTCGATAGAGTAAAGGCCGTACCTCTCCATTCGCCTGAGGAGGCGCAAGGCTACCCCGGGCGGATAGGCCTGGTTCACATCGACTATCAGGGGCACGTCGGGCCCCACGGCCCCCCTCACCGCCTTAACAAGTTCTAAATCGGGCTCGGCGCCCATCCCTATCTTCAGCTTAATGCCCCAGCCCTCGGAGGCAAGGCGGGAGGCGATACGCACTACCTCATCCTTCCTGCCGAGCGGGATGGTTCTGAAGACCCGCACCTTCTTCCTGACCGGCCTTCCCATGAGTTCGCAGGCCCCCAGGCCCTCTTCTTTAGCCGACAAGTCGAGCAGGGCCATCTCCAGGGCCATGGGCAACCTTAGCTTGCCGATACGGGCTATATCACGAAGCCCCTCGAAATCATATTTACTCGCCAGGTTAAGCAGCTTATCCGCATGGCGTTTTAAGAAGGACATGGCGCGATGAAGATGGCTAAATCCCTCTCCCACACCTGATTTATCGCCCCGCTTTACCACGACGACATGATGACTTGACGAGATGGCGATGCCCGTCGATATCTTAAACCTCACGGGCACTATGAAGAACAGAGCATCTTCCAACGTTATGGCGTGCATCCTCTTCAAGCGACCTCCGCTCCGTCCTCGAGCGCTCCATCCAGAATACTATATAAGCCTGAGCGCTTATTCAATATATGGTCTCATGATGGGGATGGGTGTTTCAAGCGCCTCTCGTCCTATATGCGGCCATTTACGTGAGGCCCGGGCCGTGATGACGGACCACGTAGCGGCCTCCGCCGGGGCATCATCGACATCGGGAGAGTGGCGGTAAGGCAGCCATCGGATATGGGTATTTACCCACGATTGCATCTTTAAAGCCAGATGTTCCCCGCGGAGTGCTCAGTACTTCTTGAGGAGCCAGGCTATGAGGAGGGAGACGAGGAGGATGGGAAGAGAGGCCGATATCCATCCTTCTTCCCCCGACCTATCGCCTTCTGCAGTAGCTATTGCTCCTCCAGATTTCTTGGTCGATTTCGATGTGGGCGAAGACCACTCGATTAGTATCTCCTCAGGTGGATTGAGGCTTCGCACCTTCACGAAGAGCATCCTGGTATCTTCATCATAGTACCAGCAGGTCGAGTTAGAATTGTCAAAGGCCTCCCTCGTGGGCTTGGGCTCGGGATGCCACGTGCAGCATGCCTTTACCCTCGATGGCTTAGCCGGGGAGTACAGGAGCAACAGCTCCAGGCCCCCTATCTTAGAGTTCACGAACACCCTTAGAGATGAGGTGTAGGTCATCAGGAGCTCTATTGGCGATGTGGAGGCGAGCACGATGTCCCCCATCTCCGTGTCCAGGGGGCCTATGAGCCTCCTGGCCAAGTCGTAGCTCCAGAGGAGGTAACGCCAGAAGAAGTAGAAGTCCTTGGGGCTCATCGACCTCTCATCGGTCGCTATGGAACCGTAATAATAGCCATAGGAGCTACGCCTATGCTCCGCATGCCATTTGTACATTTCTAAGAGATAATCAAAGTAAGTGGCGTTCTTCAGGCCCCAGAAAGCGTACCAAAACGCGCTTAAGCTGAAGCTTAATCTATAAAACGTCCACTCGGCCACCTCGTTGCTATCAGGATACGTTCTCCACTCGTCAAAGCGCCCATGACTAAGCCATATATCGTGTGCGAGTGCGAGGGAAGCCACTATACGCCCCAGGGCTTTTTCATCGCCAGCGTAAAGGGCGGCAAAGAGGAAATCTCCCATTCCCTCGTAGCCATGGGATTCGAGATGGTCGCTTATTGGAGTGCCGTCCGTGTCGCAGGAATATCTGAAACGCCCGATATCCGAGCGCCAGTAGTAATGTGCTATCGCCCCAGATAGCGCCTTGATGATGTCATATATATCGGGGTCCCTCGATACCCTATAAAGATGCGCATAGCCAGCCAATACCATGGATATGTGGCCGAGACCGCCCGCACCGGGCCTCATCCACGGGGAAACCGAGACCTGGCCCCTGTAATCCACGAGGTGAGGCGGGAGATTCGTGGTCTCATTCCTCGTCGCCCAATAAGCCAAGCCCACCTTGATGGCCACGTCGAGAACTGTCCTGTTTCCCGTGAACTCATAGAGCCAGGAGAGGGCGCTCAGGAGCCAGCCATAAGCGTACCCGTACTGGCAGTGGTAGTAAGGCGCCCTATCCGGCTGGGGCTTCTTCGTCGTGAGGTTGACGAGCCTGTACATGAGCCATGTCGTGTGGTTCAGGCAATAAGTGTGGAAGGAATCTAAAGCCCGGAGGGCCCAGGAGAGAAAGGTGCTGTTCACGGTGGCCCAATAAGCATAGCACAAGACCCTTAAGTAATCTGTCATGAGGTAAACGTGCATGACATCTTTATAGGCCGAGTTGGTCTCTATATCCCAGTACTCGTAGAGGAGGCCGGTCTCGGGATGGACGAGGTTCTGGCGTATGAAGGCGAGGGTGCTCTTCGCCCAGGAGAGATAGGTGAGGTTCCCCGTTATTCTGTAGGCCATGAAGAAGAGATTGGCCGCCTCTATCGTATTCAGAGATGTGCGCTCGGGAGATAATCGACCGTGCGTGATATCGAAGCGCTCGAAGGCCCATGTGTCATTGTCTTTACAATATTGGCGGATGCGGTTCACGTGCCACTCGAACTCACGGACGACATCGAGGAGGGAGAACGCTTCCGGAGAAGGGCCTGGCTCAGCCATGGAGCATACCCGGTACCCTGCCCCCGTAAAGGTAAGGGTTATGAGGAGTAGCGTTAAGATGGATATGGCGGCCCTCATGCTCTCACGGGCCGTGCCTGCTCGATGTGTTCTTATAAAGCTTTCTTAAATATTCCCGCTACTCGCCCTTATGAAGACGTTCAGCATTCGCTCGCCAAAAATACGGATGCTATAACGCTCCAACACAGTCTTACGGGCGTTCTCCCCGAGGCGCCTTGCCAACCCGGGGTTCTCGAGCACCATCAATATCTTCTCTGCGAGGTCCTCGGGGTCTCTCGGCCTGACGAGGAGGCCGTTCCAGCCGTGTCTTATGGTCTTATATGTCTCGCCGCTATTGGTCGCTATCACCGGGAGCCCGCAGGCCATGGCCTCCAACATGGAGAGATCGGAGAAGTTGTTATACGGCGAGAGAGCCACAAAGACGTCAGATGACCAATAGACCTGGCGGGTGTCGATGACTTCTCCGAGGAGCTCGATCTTATCATGTATGCGCAGCTCCTCCGCCCTCCGCTCTATATGTGGCCTTAGATAACCGTCCCCGGCGAATACGAAATGGGCATCTGGGAAGCGCTTGAGCACGAGAGGGGCCGCCTCCACCAAGAGCAGCGGATCTTTAAACCTCGTCAGACGGCCGACGAAGGATATGCGTGGCTCAGCGTGGCCTCCCGTGGGCGGGGCTGGCCTGAACCAATCCGTATCGACGGCCCCCTCCTCCACGTAGAAAATGCGCTTGCGGGGGATGCCCCAGCGCTCTAAGATACGGATAGCCGACTCTTTCTGGACTAT
Organism: uncultured Candidatus Bathyarchaeia archaeon; assembly: GCA_964449495.1. Taxonomy (GTDB): domain Archaea; phylum Thermoproteota; class Bathyarchaeia; order EX4484-135; family EX4484-135; genus EX4484-135. The sequence goes on along the minus strand of CAYUYX010000001.1, from coordinate 57,117 downwards.
CACGGCGCTCGCCCACCTGAGGAACAGCAGCGCAAGGGGGGGCCTATGGAGATGGCGGTAGTAATCCACCCCCGAGCCGTGGATAGTGATGGTGAAGGGGCGCCTGGCCAAGATGGCCGTTATAGCGGCCTGCCACCCCCCATAATAAGAGCCATTCCCGTGGACGAGGGCGATGTTGAAGCGCCTCACGAGCCCGAGGGCGACCAGGGGGGAGATGAGGGAATACCGGATGAGTCGGCATGTGTCGTGCCATTTCCGTGGGGCGATTGGCCGCTTAATTCGGACTACGAGACATCGCTCGTTTAAGCGCTCGAGCGAGGGCAAGCCTTCTCGGCCCCCTGCCACCACTATAACGCCCAGGCCCCTTGCGGAGAGGTAGCGGGCCAGGCGCTCGACATGGCGGGCTATGCCGTAGAGCCCGAGGGGCGGATATCCGTGAGAGAATATCATTATCCACGGCCTCCCGCCCGAGGCGTCCATGTCTCTCACATCCGGAGGACCCTCGCCTTACGCCACGCCCGCCAGATAGTTAGATAATCTGCGCGCCTCTCCTTGGACTCCACAACGGCTCCCTCAAAGATGTCCGTGAGCACTCTGCCATCCGTCTCCTTCGGAACGGGGAGGCCTAAATAGTGTAGGGCGGTGGGAACCACATCGCACATGCTCACGTCCTTCAGCTTTACGCCATCATCTCTTATTCCATCGCCGCTAAATATCAATATGGCATCAGCGGCATGGCCAACGGCCCTCAGGGGCTCCACGGGCTGGCCGACGAGGGAGCTGCTGAGTTCAAACCCCCTATTGGGCACTAAGACGACGTGGGGGGCACGGCGAACGAACGGGCCGTGATATATATCATCACGGGGAGCCACGAGCTTTAATGGCGAGGAGGCAAGTTTATGGCGCTTAACGCCTCTTGCAAGGAGCTCAGCTAATATCTGAGGATTATAGGGCGAGGCTAACGTCTCGTTGATATAAACCCCATAAGTAAGGTCATCTGGCATGAAGGCGATGGATGATGAGCAATCTATGACGGTCGTGTAGTGTAGGCCGAGGGATGGTAGGAGCCTCGCTAAAGGGCGGTGAGGAATGATTTTTAAAACACTAAATGGAAGGAGCCTGGCGAGGGAAGCAAGGAACGAGCCCATTTGGGAGCGCTTCTTAGCGTAGGCCCCCCCATGCAGAAGCTCTATTGCGCTCTTAAATGGCCTCTCCTCGGGGCCGCCTAACCTCGCCTTGAGAAGTCCCTGACCGGCTAAGATGATGTTCGGCTTAACGACGAACCTGCTCTTCCCCATTCCGTGATCTGATGCTATTACCACCAGGGAGCCGGGAGGCCTTTGCTCATCGACCCACCTTACAAAGTCGTCTATCTTAGAGAGGACTCTCTTCGACTTCCCGCCAGAGGCCATCACCTCGTCATAGTGCCTGTGGAGAAGCCAATCTGGCTCCGAGAACACGATTAGGAATAGCGTCCATCCTCCCTCTTCAAATAACGCCTTAGCTATCTCGACCTTGCTCTCGACTGACCTCTCTACTCCCTTAACGAATTCCTCTCCATGGGCGAAGAAGGGCTTCTCGACATAGATATCCGCCAGCCAGCTCAGTCTCTTCGGGTAAACGAACTTCCGAGGAGAAAGCCAATCGCTTATTAATACTCCGGGTATAGGTAACGGCGGGAAGGACGGAGAAAGATTTATCACCACGCTTTTGAGGCCCTTCAAAGCCAGCATTTCATGCATTCTCGGGTACATCACGTCTAAAGATGTATTTATGCGGGTTACAACATGGGTACCCGATATCCTGAAGGATGTGAATTCAAAAAGACCGTGCTTGCCCGGGTTCACGCCAGATGTCAGCGTCGTCCAGCCGGGGAAAGTTGAGGGGGGAATGCTCTCGGGCTGGCCCCAGCAGCCTCTTTTAGCAAGGCCCTCAATAACGTTAAATGCCCCAGACCTCCTTATGACATCCCATGAGACCCCATCTAAGCCTATGAAGATTATTTTTCTCCCCTTCGTCATGCAGGCCTCACCACACAGGAGATGTAACCCCCGCATAAAAAGGCCTCTGAACGAGGTTGAAGCATTAATACCGTCTAAGCCTAAGCCTGTCTCGGTGCTGAGCTCTTGGGTCGCTTGGGCCTCGTGGCCCACGGGGTCTCCGTGCCCATAAGGGAGCACAGAAGGGAGGAGTTCAAACGTAGGGCCATCTACATGAGCAGGCAGTTTGACACCATCATATTCTCTCTGGACAAGGGGTTGAACAGAATATTAGAGGAGGAAGATGAATACGTAAGGGTGATTCGGGTTCCCTTAGATTACATACGGAGCTCTTCTTGGCTCAAGCGCCTCATCCGGACGTATGAGGTGGATGTGCTCTTCTGTGATACGCTTGGCGATGCTATCCCGGTTGCTTACGCCATGATGGGGCGCAGGAAGCCAGCTCTCGTCGTGTTCCTTCAGGCCTATGAGGCCTGCCTAAACGCCCTCTACGTGCGAGAACTTATGAAGATGGAGGTCAAAAGAAGCTTTTTGGAAAAACTCCTATGGCCAAAAGATGCCTTCCTCATGAGGTTAAGCGATAGGATACTGTGCGTCAGCAGATGGCTTGTACGCTACGCCACTATGCTAACCAAGAGACAGAACGCCGTGTATGTCCCGTGCTCTCTGGCGTACCTCAAGGACCTGCCCAGAGATCAGGACTGGGTCAGGAAGCTCATGGCCGAGGTGGCCTCACGGGTTGGCGTGCAAGAAGATGACCTCAAGCCTATATGCTATTCTGGCGTCCTGTCATCAAATAAGAGGCCGGATATAGCTATAAGAGCCCAGAAGCTGGTGGCAAGGAAATTCCCCGAATGCGTCTTGCTCGTGGCAGGAGACGGGCCAGGGCTCAGGAGCATGATGACGCTGGCGAGGGAGCTCAAGCTCGGCTCTAATGTGGTGTTCCTCAGGGGGCTCCCACAGTACCGAGCGATAACTCTCATGAGCGCCTGCCATGTTATGGTGCACCCATCTCTATCTGAGGGCTGGAGCATGAGCATAGGAGAGGCCATGGCCTTGGGCTGTCCCGTTGTTTGCTACGCCAACGAGTCAGCAACGGAGCAGACGAGGGGCGAGGGCGGCGTTCTCATCCGGTCCCTTGATCCAAGAGATTACGCTCGGGCAGTATGCAGGCTCCTGTCCGATGATGGGCTACGGGCCGAAATCGCCGAGAAGGCCAAGGAGCTCATGAGGTCTCACGTAGAGCTACCGGAGGAGAAGCGATTTGAGATGATATGCGAGCATATCCAGGCCTACGTAAGAGGCCGATGAAGCCCCTGCAAAACGTGAATTAAAATAAACCTGGGAGGAATTTTTCCTCAGAGATATACGTGAAAAGGGGCCCGCTCGACCCGGAAGCCTTAAATAACCTGGGAAAGAGGGGGGAGTAGCATGAGAAGGGCTTTGAAGTCCTGGCTTGCATGGCTGATACCGGCTGTTGTAACGTCTGTTCTATTGGCCTTCTACGTGATAGGAATAGTAGAGGTAACAGATGAGGTTCTTCTGGCCTCCTCCATGGCCCTGGTCTTCTTCTCCTCTCTTCTGGCGCTGAGGGGCGTTGAAGTAAGCGTGCGTATCCCATCTAACCGCCTCATCCGGGTAACCGTTCTCCTGGCGCCGTGGGTGATATCGCTCGCCCTGGTGTTGGCCATCCAAGCCCCCTTGGAGAAGCCCCAGGTAGTCGATTGGTCGCAAGTGCCAAATCTCCATATTGCTGGCATCGGGGCAGCCCTCTTGCTCGCTGGCTTCTACCCCGGCTACTTCATCGTCAGGATGTTAATACGGAAGGAGGCGACATCGATTCTCGAGAAACTCGTACTCTCCGTCCTGACGAGCATCTTCGTGGTCGGTCTACTCGGCTTTGTGTCCTACCTCGTTGAAGGGCGCATAGGTTATGTGGCCTCTTCCGGGCTCATCGGTTTAAACGTAGTCTTCATGCTCTTGACAGCTATCGATGAACTCTTCCCGAAGCGGAGAGGGGCGCAGGCTTATGATGTTGATCTGGTGGAGATACTCTCCTTGGCGAGCCTAATGTTCTTCATGTACGTCTGCTTGTACATCGTGGACCTCAGGCGGATATTCCTCGTGCCGACGTGGGACATGTGGAGGCACTATGGATACAGCACCATGGCCCTGAGGGGGACCATGTTCACGTATAGGATAGGGCCGTACTGGTTCTACTTGTTCACCGCCGTCTTCATGGCCCTATCGCCGGCGCCTTACGTGAACTCCTACTTGGCGCTCACCATCTTGATGCCCATCTACCCTCTATCGCTTTACGTGCTCTGCTCAAGGCTTCTGCCGAAGCGGGTCGCTATCCTGGCCACTCTCATGGGGACTTTCTTCTCCGGCTTCGGCGGGTTATACACGGTCATTACAGGCTCTAAGCTTGATGAGGGCTACGTGAAAACATACGATCAAGGCATGTTGAGCGTCGTCCACCTGAGGCCGAGCCTCTTCACGTTCGCTTGTCTCTTCGCCATGTTGTACCTAATCGCAAGGCCTATAAAAAACGGGGGAGCGTGGGCCGTCCTGATGGCCATGATGTTCTCGCTTGCCTTCCTCGCCCACGAGGCAGAGGCCCTCGTCTTCATCATCCTCCTGCCTCTCGCCGTGCTGCTCATGTGGGCGAGGCGTCACCAGAACGTGCGAGGCCTTCCATTAGCCATAGTGGGCTCCCTCGTGGGTATAGCGCTTCTTGACAAGTTGGTGGCCCCGATAGACGTGTATGGAAATGTCATCATCGGATGGCCCTTGGGTCTTGTGACCTGGCTTCCAACGCTCATATCAGCCCTGTTGGCGTTTTACCCGAGAATCACGCTCGCCACATGGTCTATCTTAGCGAGAGCCTCGAGCAAGCTCAGGTACCTCAGGAAGCCAGCTTCCATCGCGCTCTTGTACGTATTGGGTCTCTCGTTCATAGCCTGGTACTACGCACTGCCGGAATTCAACGCCCGGGAGTTCTACTATGGAGTCAGCATGGTTCCCTGGTACGCATATCCCACGAAGCTCGGCGTCGTGGGCGTTTTAGCGGTGATATGCTTAGCTTACGCGCTCCTGAGAGCCGGGAGGACGAGAACAAAGTTTGATATAGGCCTTCCCTTGGCGGTCGTCCTCGTCGGCCTTATCTTAGCCAGGGCTTCTGCCTACCTGCCCCTCTTTACTGGCGGCGTCTTCAGGATATGGGGGATGGGCGAGGACCGCTTCATGAGGTTCCTCTGGATAGGTTTATGTCCGTTAGCGGCCGCTCCAGCGGGAGAACTGGCTTCCGTCCTGTACAGGAAGCGCCTAAGCACTCCAAAGGCCATAATGGCATACGCCCTCACAGCCTTCCTCTCCTTAGCTATCTTCGTCAGTGGGATGCCGTCCGCTCTGTTATTCCATGTGGAAGCGTATGGAGAAGCCGAGCGATACCGCATAAAGTCGTTACCGTTGGAGATCGTTGATATGTTGGATGATTTGGCCAAAGCTGCGCCAGCTGATACGATGGTCCTCGCCTCGTCGGTTAGCAAGAGCACTGTGGGAAGCTTCGGCCTTGGCCTCTTCTACTACACGGGCTACGAGCCAGCTATATTTGGAGCGAGGCGTATAGAGACCTTCCTGACGTTCATCTCAACGCCAGCAGCCAGGGGGACGCCGCTGAGGTACTGGTACATCCCAAAGGCGGAGGAGAGCTTCATGATCATGAAGTACGGGGCTGGCCTGCTTCTGAGCCATCTTACCTGCTACTTGCCGATATTTAAGGAAAGCGGGTTCGGAACCATCTACGAGCTTCCGTTTAAATCGTTCCCGTCCGGGAGAGCTGATGTAGCTGTGCTCATCCCGTTTATATCACATTACGAGGAAGATGAGCTAACGTACATGTTCCCCATAGAGACCCTCTCCATAGCTGGCGTGGATTACAGCGTTGAAATGGAGCATGCCCTTAACCTTGAGCTTCACTCCACGGTCCTGCTTTCCTGCGATTACGATTTCGGAGCTCTTGAGGAACTCTTGAGCTGGGTCAGAAAGGGCAATACGCTCCTCGTCTTCGACACGCCCCTCCCAGGCTCCGAGGGACCGGGGCCTTTTGCATCTGAACTCGGGATATCCCTCATCAACGAGACCGTCTTGGCCACGGAGGTAAGGGGTCCAGATGGAACCGTTTGGTTCCCCGGGGTAGAGGTGACTAAGCTCTCTTACGGGGATCTCGAGGTTCTCGCATGGTATGCTCATGAAGGAGAACTCTTAACGCCTTTCGCCTTGAGGAAGCGGATAGGCAGTGGCTCGGTCGTGTTCATTCACATAGCCCCCTACTTGGAGCGGATGAGGATGATGCGGGGGCGTGATGAGGGGCGCCGTATGTTCAGCCTGTTGGGCGACCTCATCTCGGTTCTCGGCCTTGGCCTCCCGGCCTACAAGGTACCCCACGGCAGATTGGTCGGCGTGTTCCACGGGGACATCGCCTTAAAGGGCGATGTTGAAATACGGACGAGCGCTCTCTACATGCCAGCTGTTGATGCAACCACCGTGAAGGCCATTGGATGGCTTGAGGACGCCTTCTTGGGCACGTACAAGACGAGCACTTACCCGGGCGAGGGAAATGTCACTTTGAGCTCGGATGGCGAGATATTAACAGTCATCTTCGATGCCTACACTTTTAGGACGTGGCAGAACCTCTTCATAGACGTGCCTGATGTAGATGCGGCGAGGTACCGCTTCCTCATAATAAAGGAGAAAATCGTCTGCCACGATTATCGTCTTGGCTTCCTCAGGCTGAGGATAGGGGATTACGTCTACGTGGTCAGGAAGTGGACGGAGGAGACATCACCTCCAGGCCATCCATGGAAGACGTACGTCTTTGATTTATATGAGGCCATTCCTCAAGAGGCGGAGGCCCCGATGCCGCCGGAGGGCAACATAACGCAGATAACCTGGTCCGGATATGCCATAGGGGATGCCGGGGGCCATGCCGAACTCTACCTTGACTACATAATCTTCAGCGAGATGCCCGTGGCAACGGCGAGCTATGGGCGCATATGGACCAATCTCCATACAAAGAACGTTGGACAAGCGTACATAAACGGCACCGCTCAAGATACTATAAGCGATTTCGGGGGATACCTGCTCTCGCTTGATGTCCGGGGAGCCGTAGAGGTGAGCATGAGAGGGGATGAGGCCCGTATAACTCCGCCGGGCATCGGACCTTACATGCGCCTCTCTTTCCCCGAGAATGTCTCGATATCTATAGATATGCAAGAGAGCAGCATGATAAACATGACCTTGCTCACCGCTGATGGACACCAGCTTGACATAGCCTTGGCTGGGGGAGAGTTCTCCATGGACTTATACCTTGAGGGCGAGGACATAATCATCTACGCTCCCGAGCTTACGATTTCCGCAGAAGGGCGCATGCAGGTGGAGAAGGCATGGGTGGAGAGGGCCATGGGCCTGTATTGCCCGAGCGAGCGCCTTGAGGTAGTGGGACGAGCTTCCTTCTCTGCCCTCGCCATGGATATCTCCTACACACTTGTGGCCTGGCTAACGATTAGTGGAAAGGTCGCCATTGGTGAACCGGGGAAGGTGCTCGTGAAAGTAAGCGAGTGGGACCTGCCTTGGGCTGATATCTTCCTATCTGGCATGCACATCGCTCTCGTATCCATTCTCATCACATCGGTGGTGTTCGCTTCATATCGTGAGGTCATCTACCGTTTCCTGAGAGAACGTTTGCTCAGGGCGCTCGGAGGGCTCTTGGCTTAACGAGGCCTTTTCATCGCCTTATTTCTCCAGCTAACGTCCTTCTGCCTCTTAGCACATCTAATGCATGATGAAACATCAAGGCCAGAGCAGCGAGGGATGGAGATGGGTCATCGGCTGAGACAATATCGCATGGGAAGCGAAAAGCGGATACGAAGTCCCGGATGCAACGGATGCCTCCCCCGTGGGCGAGAGATGAGAGGAGCCATAGCATATCCCCCGGCAGGAGCCATCTCCGCACCACGCCTATTTCGTAGCCCCCGGGCGGCTCCACATCCCCCTCTACCATCAATTGGTATAGCAGGTATGGAAAATCCACCCCTGAGGCGATGGCGAGGGGAAGAGAGCCCCAGAAGCGCCCGTTGACCTCCATGAGCTTTGGCACGCCGTCTCTTGGGTCAAGCTTGAACTCCACCATAGCCACGCCTTCCCACCCCATCGCCCGCAGGAGGCGGACACCTAAATCGTAGAGGTGCTCGTCCCGTATGCTGACCCGAAGGGTGCTCGCCCCACCGGTGGGAGGGTACTCCCTTAGCCTCCTGTGCATGAAGAATGCCTTTACATCTGAGCGAGCCATCAGGAGCTCAACACCGCATCCAACGCCTGGAACGTACTCCTGCACGAGCGGGAGATTATCCGGCACGAGGAAGGGGGCGTACTCGCTTACTAAGCGCTCGTACTTGGAGATTAGGTCCTCCGGGCCGTAGGCGATGTTCCGCTCCGTTACCTTCAGCATAACCGCCCTATTGCCTGACCAAGCTATCTTCATCCTCGGCTTTATCACGGCCGGGTACCGGATGATGCGGGCTACCTCCTTCACATCTCCTACGTCCTCGGGGAAGAATGTCCTCGGACAGGGGATGCCGTTCTCCTGAGCGATTTTCACGGTCATGGCCTTATCTAACGCCTTGACGAACACGCCGAAATCCGGAATGGCCACCCGAGCATGCTCCTCAAGCTCTTTCTTGTGAGCGGATATTATGCTGGCCGTTATGTCCGTCACGGGTATAATGAGGTCAAAGCGCTCACGTCGCACTAAGTTCAGCACAAACCTGAGGAAGGCCCGTTTATCTCTGTGCGGGTCTGGGTAACGAAGCCTTAGGGTACAGTATTTTGACGCTAAGCCCGGGCTTGGGATCCTGTGGTCGCCAGCTGCTACGGGGATGCCCTTAGAGCCCAGGGACCTTATGATGGCTAAGGCTGCGTTCTCCGATGCGTCTGTTACAAGGACGTAGCCGTGCCGCCTACATCGCCCAGATGCGGACCCCGGCTTCCTCATGCTTATCACGGCCCTTCCTCTATAACCTCTTGGAAAAGGCGCTCGTACTGCTCTAAAACGCTCTGCCATGCGTATTTCTTCCTGACATGCTCTTCTACGTTTCTTGAGAGTTCCTCTCTCAGCTCGGGGTGCCTTATGAACTCCTTTATGGCCTCCGCAAGCCTCCTGCTGGAGCCTCTCGGGACGAGGAGGCCGGTTCGACCGTTTATTACCACATCAGGTATGCATCCCACGGCCGTGGCAACTATCGGGAGGCCGGAGAAGGCCGCCTCAAGAAGGGAGTAGGGAAGGCCCTCGGCGAGAGAGGGCAGGACGAATATATCGGAGGCCGCCATAAGCTCCGGCACATCCTCCCTGAAGCCGAGGGGCATGATTCTCGGGTTCCTGCGAGCCGCTTCCGCCACAAGAGGCCAAAGGGGGCCATCTCCAACGATGAGGAAGCGCACGTAATCGTGCCAGGACGTTACCTCATCGGCGGCTTCAAGAAGCGTCTTGATGCCCTTCACGGGATAGAGCCTCCCCACGAAGAGGACAACAAGCTCATCCTCAGATATGCCGAGCTCCGCCCTCTTAGCCTCACGAGCCCGCTCTTTATCAACGCTGAACTTTTCGTCATCTATGCCGTAACCTATGACCACTATCTTGTGCCAGGGTACTCCAAGCGCTCTCACGTACCGGGCAATATGGCTCCCGAAGACCACGACCCTCGAACAAGCCGAGAGGACGAGGCGGCCGAGGGTTATGGAATAGGCCAGGCCAGCCACATCCACCGGCAGCCTGCCATAGAACCAGTTGAGGCCTGGAACGCCCTCTATGGAGATGACCTTCGGGATGTCTTTTACGAGGAGAGCGGACCACGCAATTGGGTACTCAAAGGGGTGGTAATGGAGCACCTCTACCTCATGAGCTCTTATGACGGAGCGGAGAACCCGCATGAGTTCCCTCATGTCCGTTATGGGGTACCTTATCTCCGGGAGAATCCACGCTCTCACACGATAAACCGGTATGAGGCCCCCGATCACCTCAAACGATGGCTGACCGGGGAACCGGTTTGAGACCGCACAGACCTTATGGCCCCTTTCGGCCAACTTGTAACCTATCCCGGCCCTGAGGGTTGTCTTCCAGTATTCGGGGAGCACGGCGTGGACCACCCGGCAGATGTTCAAGCTGGGGCGCCCCATCTCAACGCCACGAGCCCGAGATATAAGGCGTGAGGAAAGCAGGCTTTAACTCAGCATGTGGACATAAGCTCTCACGAGGGGCTCGGCCGTCCTATCCCAGCTGTACTTATCGCTCACGAGCTTCAAGGCTCTCTTAGCCATCTCAAGCCTGAGCTCGTCGTCTCCTAAGAGCTCAAGGATAGCGTCAGCAAAATCTCTTGGCTCATCAGAAACGAGCAGGCCGATGCGCTCATCAGCTATGATGCGGGACCAGCCCCCCACGGCGTTCGCTACTACAGGCAGACCTACCGACATGTAGTCAAGAAGCTTTATCGGCGTCCCCATCTTCCTGGCCATATCGGAGCTTGATGGCAGAACAGCGAGCGAGCAGGAGGAGAGGAAGCGGAAGAAGCGCCTCTCATCGGGAAACCAGAAGAACGTGATATTAGAGCCGAGCTTCTTATCGAGCTTGACAATACGCTTCATGTCCTCTCCCCTCGCTGTTGCGTAAAAACGGGCCAAGGGTCGCACGGCCTTCACATAGGGAGCGCTTCTCACGAAGAGGTCCACATGCTCCCGATAGGAGAGCATTCCGGCGTAAACTACTTTATCCCTTCTTCTCCGCAGTAGGATGGTCTCGCTCACCCTCGGCCTCCCCCCAGGGAGCGCAACCACGACATCTTGGGCCCTGATGCCGTAACGGGATACCACGTACTTCGCCATCTCCTGGCTGACCACGCACACGAGGTCCGCCTGGGAAAGCCAATCAGCCATGAGCTCTTGGAGAAGCCCGTACGTCCGCTCGCCCGGTCTTATCGTCCCCGCCGCCACGAGTTCCTCCGTGATTATGTTATGGAGGTCCGCGATGACGGGTATGTCGAGGGCCTCACCGGCCTGGAGGGCGAGGGGGAGAGATACATCCTGCTCGGCCTGAATAGCTAATGCCCCATCCCGCTCGAGGAGGGGGCACAAGCGCTCGGATAGAGCGCCTCCAGAAGCCAGGAGGTACCTGACCAAGAAGGCTCTGCAGAGCCGCCTGTCGTAGTATATCCTCCGGCTGAGGTGGTAGAGCGCACCGGCGAGGAGGGATGATGAGAGGGGGGAGGGAATGGGTTTGACGGAAATGCCCGCCCCGATGTTGAAGGGCTCCTTGATGAAGGGCGTGTAAATGTTGATGGGGATACCGAGCCGCTTTGATAGCACCGAGGAGAGCTCTCTCACCCGCCTATCAGAGCCGAGGGAGCGGCCAGGGGGATGCGGGAAGAGGATTGCAAGGGACATGAGACCTCACGCTCCTGTTCGCCCGTTCAACGGGCGCTTACCATCCGGACGAGAGGAGGGCAGACGACGTGGAGGACGTAGTTCAGCATGGTGATGAGTAAGAGCGTCTTTTCCATCAAGCGTGCCGAGAGCTTCACCGACCCGGTGGGCCAGAAAGGCGGCGTTCTTGAAGCCACCAGCTTGCGTCCGAGGAGGGCGAGCCTGAGGTCCCTCCTTACCGTGAGGTAGATGCTGAGGCCCTGGGCCCAGGCCCTCTTGAGGAGATAGGGAACCGTTAGCCTGTAGGGCTTGACCTTGTGGTAGACGATGAGGCCGTGGTCAAAGCCCACCTTGAGGCCCCTGAGGTAGGCTCTCAAGACGAACTCCACCTCCTCGTTAGACACTAATCGGCCTCCGTATCGGCCGAGGAGAGGGTTGAGCTCTCCCACGAGCTCAAAGGCCTCTTTTCTCACCACGTAATTGCAACCCACGGGGAAGAGCGTTCTAACAGCTATGTAGCGCCCGAGCACCCGGTCGTCCCACCACCAGGGCTCCCTCGCCTCATAGATGGGAATAACGGGGCCGCCGAAGACGTGGAAACCGTGTCGCCCGCCTCCTTCTTGGATGCGCTCCACCCAGTTCTCCGGGGCCAGGGCATCATCATCTATGAAGGCCACGAGATCGCCTGTTGCCAATCTTGAACCTAAGAGGCGGGCGAGGGCTAAGCCGAGCTCTTCCTCAGCCCTAAAGAGCCTCAGGCCCTTCAGGCCTTTAGCCCGGGGCCGATAAGGCGGCCAGCTTGCATCATCTATGAGGATGACCTCATGGGGTTCTACCGTCTGGCTCGCCAGGCTCTTGAGGAGCTCATCGCAATCTCTCGGGCGGTTATGCGTGGAGACCACCACGCTGACGGCCAAATCCGTCAATCTCCGTTCACCCCGAGGGATGTCTCCCGCTTTCTTAAGTGAGATGTCGTCAAGGGGCCCTCATGTCTTGCTCTGAGGATCTCCCATATCCCTGGCCCGGAGAGCTTGGCTAAGAGGACGCTATCTGGCACCCGCCTTATGCGGGTTTGCACGAGAGCTCGTTTCGCCATGGTTCTCTTGAGGTTCTTGAGGTTCCACCACACGGCCTTCAATATCGCAATAGCATGGAGACCTCTCCCAGAGGCCAGGAACCATATCACCATCAGGCCCAACGCCATCAGATGAGCCGTTAGGTAGATCGCAAGCGATCGCAGGCCGTAGTTCTTCAGCATAGTCAATACCACGTTCCTACGGAAGTAGTACGTGAGGGCCTCGGACCTGGCCCTGGATATGGTAGCGGATCGGACGTGGTAGACGAGCGAGCTCGGGCAGAAGAGCATCTTGAAGCCCCGGAGGTGCATTCTGAGCGAGAGATCCGTATCCTCATGGCCCCAGAAGTAATCTGGGTCAAAAAGGCCCCCGATTTCCTGGAGCGCATCTCTGCGGATGAGGCATGCGGCGGGCTGAATGATGCAGATCTCGTGGGGCCTATCAAATTGGCCTTTATCAATCTCCATGTAGCCAACGGATTTGAGGAAGCCGAGAGGGCTGAATGACAGGCCGATAGCGTCTATCCTATCTGGGTGATACATCAGCCTGAGCTTGCTCTGAACGGCGGCCACTTCTGGCCCAGAGGAAAGCAGGAGATCTACAAGCGCCTTAAGCCAGCCCCTCGCCACGGCGGTGTCATTGTTCAAGAAGGCGATGAGCTCTCCCCTGGCGTGCTTGAGGCCTATATTATTCGCTTCCGAGTACCCCACGTTCCCCGGGATCTTTATCACCTTGACCCTTGGATCATCAATCCTCAAGCCATCAGGGGCGGGGGCAAGCGGGCCGTACTCAACTACTATAATCTCGTAATTCGGATAAATTGTATTCTTAAGAACCGATTTAATACAGCGCTCCGTGAGCTCTCGGCCGTCATAGCTGACGATGATGATGGAAACGAGGGGGTTCCGACGCTTCTCGCTCAAGACTCGCTCCCTCCAGCTCTGCTCGTTAACTGTTTTCTCATCTCGTCAAGGATGAGGGTGGTCGCAAGAGCCTCCCCAAGCTCCACAGGCGGCTTTCCTCTGCCTTCTGCGGCCCTGACGAAATCTGATATGAGCTCTGGGTAAACCGCCATAGGCCTATCGTATGGGTTCGTCATCCTCAGGTAATCCCTCAGGGTGCTCTTAAGACCCTCGTAGTATAGCCTGAACATGTCAAAGGGGCTTCTGAAGCCGTGCTCTTCCACGTAAGCATCGTAGAGCACGTCTATAGATGCGCTCCCGCCCGTTCCGTGAAGGCTTAAGGTGAACTCCTCCATGCCAGCCAGCCAGGAGATGCTCAGGGAGGCGGAGGAACCATCATCAAACTCCACGAGGGCGTGAGCGTGGCTGACGAAGCCAGCCTGGCCTACGAGATCTCCCCCGGCTGCATGAATACTTTTTATTCTCTCCGGGCTCCTCACACCCTTAAGCCATAAGACCGTGTCAGCTAAATGAGGGCCGTGATCGTAAATGACTCCCCCCTCCTCGTAAAGCCATCGGGACCTGGTCCAGCGGACCGGGAAGGGCCTGTGGAGAACGCCTCTTATGGAAAGGAGCCTTCCGAGGCGGCCTTCCAGAACGGCTCTCTTCGCCTCTCTGACGGCCCTTATGTAGCGATAGTTCTGCACGACCGATAGCAAAATGCCCGATGACTTAGCTGCTTCCTCCACGGCCCGTGCTTCTTCCATAGTCCTGCAGAGGGGCTTTTCCACGAGAATGTGCTTGCCGGCTCCTGCGAATAGAAGGCATAGCTCGGCGTGGGTGGGCGTAGGCGTGCAGATGCATACGGCATCTACATCGGCTCTCTTGGCCACATCCTCGGGTCTTACGTGATAATTTGGAACACCGAAGGCCTTGACCGTTCTCCGAGCGGCCCTCTCGTTTAGATCAGCTACGGTCACGAGTTCCACGAGGCCCTCTCGCTCCAGGGCCTTGAGGGCGGGCAGATGACCTCTTGTGGCTATCTTCCCGCAGCCCACCACAGCGAACCTCAATACCACTCAGCCCCCGCGCCTCCGCCCGGCTCTTAAAAGCCTGGAGGCCCTCAGCCTATCAATCCACCGCAAGATGATGTGCTCCACCGGGTTCCATGGGTTCCTCACCCTTGGCAACCTATCTTCTTCATCGCTGAAGCCGAGGAGAACCAGCCTGAAATTCCTCATCTTCCCGAGCCCTCGCCTCGCACAGGCCCGGATGTGGCCTATGGAGCTCGGGGAGAAGCCCAGAATACGAGCACAGGTGGCGTCAACGGCCACCGGGTCTTTCCCCACTACGATGAGGCCGGCCTTAGATGGAATACCAAAGGATGGCCCTTTCACGCCTACGTGGGCCACCAGGCCATCCACGATGGCAAGAGAGGGTCTAAGCGCCTGATTGATATCGGCTATCACCTCGTCTATCCAGGGGTGGAACTTGCTCTTGTAGACGAAGGGAAGACAGCCGAATTGGTTCTTAAGCGCCCCCGTGATCTTCGTTATGATGTTCGTCTTTAGCCGTGCGAGGGTGATGAAAAAGGAGCCAATGAGCTCATCGGGGAGCTTCATGGCCTTGAAGATCCGTCCGTTCAAGCGGAGGAGCTTCTTCCTCGCCTTTGCGATGTTAAGCCAGCGAGCCCCCCAACGCTCTATGATGGGGCTAAAGCCAAACCACCGGGCGTACTCGTCCGCTAAGACGGTGCCGCTATCCCCCTCTACCACGTATATAGGCCCGTCGAAGCTCATACGCTCCCTCAGGAGCCAGAGGAGAGCGTCTAAGGACGCCGGGTGGGTTATCGCGCCCGTATCTGGTGTTCTTGCATCGCAGAGATTTATCTTAATGGCCACTTTATCCTGATTTAGGTAGAGGCCGCCGAGGACTCTTATGGCCTCGGCTAAGGCGTCCCGCATGGAGGAGTAATCCCGTATTCTCACCACCACGACATCGGCTTGACGGCTCATAGCCCCTTTCAGCGCCTCATAGTTAAAGCGGGCAATAAAGATTTGCACCTTCGCCGACCTAAAGGTTTATAAAAAGATATGGTCGAAACAATCAGGCGGGGACGGGGGGAGCCACGGGAAAAACGGCCCTCTTCGTTGGTTACGGCAGATGGCGCCGCAGTCTCACAGAGCCCCGTGGGTACCACAGGGTCATACAGGGCTCACTTGTTGGCCTGAAGCTTGCGGGATACAAAACTGCCTATTTAGAGGTGATGTGGATAAGAACCAGCCCTCTTGACCAATTCATCTATTTCGATACGGATGGAAAACGGGTGGGAATAAGGCTCCTCAGGCTTTCTCTCGATATGGTTTTTAAGAATGAGGCAGCCTTCTACCTCAATACCGCCCGAGCACGGTTAAGCGAGCACATCTCCGAAGCGCTTAAGGAGCTTGAGCCCGATTACGTCATTAGTGAGACATGCACGCCGTGGTACATAGCCAAGGACATCGCCAGAGCCTTCGACGCCAAGCTCGTGCTGAGGGTTCACAGCATCGGAGTAGAGGAGTTCCCCTGCATGCGAGGGCTTCAATTTGACGACGCTTTGTGGTTATGTGCATCGTCCCTCCATACATTCGCCCTCGCCCACCTCTCAGATTGGACGCTCGTCTTCACCGAGATGAGCAGGATGAGGTTGGGCAGGGCGCTCATCAGGCGGACGAGCGTGCTTGAGCCCACCTACGTATCGCTCTTGAGGGACAAGAGGACGGAAGTCCGTAACATCAAAGAAATCATTGAAAAGAAAAGCCCTTTCTTTTTTGGTTATGAGCCGAAGAGAATTTACCTTCGCCTGGCAAGAGCTCTACCAGAGTTTAATTTCATCATAGCGGTCAAAGAAAACGAGCTTAAGCGTGTATCTGGCCATGATAAGCTGCCGGAGAACATCGTGCCCATAGGATGCGTCTTTGAGCCGGAGCTCCCCATGTTGTTCGAGAAGGCTCTTGCATTTCTCATCCCGGATATCTGCTTCTCGGGCATCTGCGTTAGGCTTCTTGAGGGGCTCTACCACGGTGTACCGATTATCACGACCAACTTCGTGATCAGGGGGGTGAGGGGCCTTAAGGCTGGTTTCCACGTCCTGGCTGAGGACGATTTTCTGAGATGGCCAAGTATCCTCAGGCGGTTAGCTTCGGATGAAGAGCAGAGAGAAGAACTCAGGGAACAAGCCCGTGCCTTTTTCAAGAAGAGGCTTAGACCAGCTCTACATGGGAGAAGGTTAAAGAATATCCTTGAGCGTATTCCTAAGCGGTTTTGGACATGGAAAGCCCTAAAAACTCTGAGAATGCCTCAAGGCCCTTCATCGCTTCTTTCCTAAGCCGTTCTTTAGCTTCCAAGAGCTTAGCCCTTATCCGGTCCCTTGCTGACCAAACGAATATTGCCCGTTGCACGATAGCCTCTGGTGTTAGCTCTTGAGCTGGAATAACGAGCCCCTCGAGGTCGAGCGAGCGCATGAGTTCTAAGGTCTTACCGCCGTAATCAACAGCAACGGCTGGCACCCCCATGCTGACGGCGTGGACGAGGGCGTGAAAGGGGAGAGCTATGAGAAGGTCGAAGACGCCTATGATAGCCCGTATCTGCTCAGGCCTGTACTTCCTCGAGAGCAGGATATACCGTTCCTTGTGCCTCATGAGGGACTTCACCTCCTTCGCCAGCGTTCTATCGCTTTCACCGAAAATGGAGACCCTCGGCACGAATACCACTATGGCATTAAGCTCCTCTATCAGGCGATCTAAAGCTTCAGCGAGGATTGCGGCTACTTCACGCCAACTCGTGCTCAAGGAGCGGCGTCTTGCTTTGTGGAGAAGTGGATGAATGCTTAATCCGATAAGAGGCTTGTGGTGCACTGGTACTCCCTCGGCATTAAGTATCTTAATGGCCTCCTCCCGGCCTATTGGCCGTAACAGGAAAGAGCTATCAGTAACCACCATCACCTTGTGAGGAGGGATGCCCATCTCAAGGAGGTTCTGCCTTGATTTCTCATTTCTAACGATCAGCAGCTCAAGGGAGCTCATGAGCGATCGGAGCAATGGGGCTAAAAGCTTTCTCTTAAAGCCTTTTCCCGGCATGAAATCAGCCGATAGAAGGATTGTCGGCTTTCCGAGCACCTTCGGGAGCATGACCCAGAAGAGGGAGTATAAGAAGCTTGTCAACCCCCCGAGGCCATTCATGACCAACATGTCCCGTGAGGGAGCTAAGGCCACATCGGAGTCCGCTATAGCTCGGAGGAATGTGCTTGATGGTTTAACGCCGAGAAGCCGGTATAAGAGCGCTTGAGAAAACCACATTACCATGTCAAGCGAGCCTCCAGGTATTTTGGGAGCCGGGACGTTAAACGCTATGAAATCTACACGTTCCACATAGAGTTTGCCAGGGCTTCTCCACAGTAAGATGACAAATTTCATCTTAGGGAAACGCTCTGACAAAACGCTCATAATGGCCTTCAAGAGGGAGTAATCGCCGTCGTTCGTCAGGAGAAACGGGAATGCTATGGCCACTGTGGGCTCTTTCATAGTCTCCCCGCCCCGGCATAGAACAACAAGCTGAACGCCCTAAATAAAGGAATGGGGACGTGGGCGGAGATGAGGAATATCGTGCGGTGGGAGGTGAGCTTGGCCCCGAGGAAGGCTATAGATGATGACACGTAATCCCTGACGTCCGGCTTTAATGCGTGAGGAACCTCTATCGCAAGATGGCCAAATCGGGCTTTAAGAAGCCGTTTCCTCGCCAAGAAACCCTTCTTCTTCAATTTTAAGATGACCCCTTGGCTCTTATAAAGCTCCTTTAAACTGAGTTCTCTCACGGATAAACGCCCCTCTTCAACGGCTGATTTGAGAAGCTCCTCTCCCCGAGGTGTCCTCGTCACGATTAAGGAGTAGCCCGGGCTCAATTCGCCTGTGAACTCCTTGAGGGACCACGCATCGCCAACGGAAATATCGGCGAGCTCGTTGGTCGCATCAGGGCACGCTAGGCACGATAAGGGGGTGAAGAGATAGGGGTTAAATGGAATCAGATATTTCAGGCTGGGCATCCACCGCCAAGAGCCATCTCTTAACTTGACCGTCATGTAACCGGGCCACCCATGCCCCCGATAAGCCAGGGAGACCACCTCGGAGGGCTTCACGCCGAGCTCGTGGAGCCACAACAGGGTAGCGTAGAACGTGAACGTGTGGGAGCAGAACAGGCCTATGTAAAAGGCTGCCTTCTCCCTAAGAGCCTTTAAAACAGCTTCGGCCTTCCTCATGGCCCAGATATGGCACGGCAAGCCGACCACAGCAAAGCGGCCAGGAAGCTCCATGGCCTCTGGGAGAGCCGTGAGGAGGGGGACCGGGCAGTACTTAGAACCCGCGGCCTTCTTCGCTTCCTCAGGCGAGCGAGCTACAAAGGGCTTTGGCAGAAGAGGCCTCCTTTCATCCATCTTCACGAGGAGGGCGCCGTCTACCATACCGTCCTCAAGAGCCTTTATTATGAGAGCGGTCGCTACTCCACCTGAGGAGCTCATGTATCGGAGCCCCTCATCTGTGGAGTAACCGATATAAACGCTCTTAACGAAGCCCACGTAGGGATCCGTTGGAGGACGGCCGAACACCCGCAATGAAAGCTCCTTAAGATCGAGGGAAATCGCCGGACAAACTGCTTTACAGAGATCGCACCCCGAACACCTATCGGGGGCTAAAAAAGGCTTGTAAACTCCTTCTCTCGTGATCTCCATGCTTATGGCTCGTGTTGGGCAGACGGCAGCGCATATACCGCATCCAAAGCAAAGACTATGGAGGGGAATCTGGCTCACTTAGCCCACCCCCTATGCCAAGTAAGCGCTTCCTGGGCCTGAAGGCGAATATCTTGAGGTATGGATCCTCCGGCCCCCGGTAAGTGGCGAAGCGGTAGCCCAGCTTGTGCAAGAACCGCATCACCATTATGGCCTCTGATGGCGTGTGGTAAGCAGCTATGGAGAGGAATGGCGCCATCTTCCTGAGCGTGGCTCGCCCGCCTCTGAGGATATGGAGCTCTGCCCCCTCGGCGTCTATCTTCACGAAATCTACACGCTTCAGGCCGAGCTCCCCCACGAGCTCATCCAGCGTGATGGCCCTGACCTCTACGTAGCAACCTCGCCGGCCGGGGAGAACAACAGAGTGTGAAACGGAATCTCCATGTGAGTACAGCCTTATTCTACCCGTCTTATCGCATATCGCAGCTTGAATAGGCACCACGTTCTCCAACCGATTAAATCTTATGTTACGGACTAATAACTTGAAGTTCGCTGGATGGGGCTCTACCGCTATAACAAGACCGTTCACCGCTTTCCTTGCTGCCTTCAGTGTGAAAGCACCGACATGGGCGCCGATATCTATGACCACATCATCGGGCCGGATGTCCCTTACCCTCGTGTAAATGGGTTTCTCAAGTATTGATGTAGGGCCGGAGTCCTCAGGGTAAACAAGTGTTCCATAAGGGGATTCAGCCTTGAGAAGCCGCACCTCTCGCCCGGGCACCTCCCTTGTTGGCCTACTGAGGGCGGAGTAAAGCCCTAAGGCGGTTTTCAGCAGTAGGTCGCTCGCAAGAGCGCCAGCCGTCTTCTGGGGGAAGCTGGCTGGTAAGCTAAGCAGAAGACGCCAGAAACGCTCAAGCCACCCCGTCAAACGCGCCCCTCCTTGGGCACCAAGCTCCACCTAACTTATATTAGTTTGGCTTATTAATCTGGCCGTGGTAAAACCATAACCTATATAAGCCATAGAAGCGATGCCAGGGGCCAGGAGGCCAGGCTTGGAGGCCGATGTAACGAGGGTGGTGAGGGGCTCAGCCCACATGCTGGCCTTGAGCCTGGCAACGAACATCATATCCATAGTTGTCTTCATGTTCATGACGAGGAAGCTGGCCGTGGCCGAGATGGGCGTTTGGACTGCGATGTGGATGGTGCTCAGCGTGGCGAGCCTGTTCATCACTTTGATATCTGCCCCGGTGAAGTTCATATCTCAAGCCATAGGAGCCGGGGAGGACTATGGCTCAATAGCGGCATCCATACTCCTCGGGAGGGGGGCCATAGCTGGCGCCATAGCCTTGACGTGCTTCACATCATCCGGCTGGCTTTCTGAGTGGTTGCTTAGGACGCCGGATTACGCTCTCATCTTCCAGCTTGTAGGAGCTGATATATTCCTGTACAACCTTTACATGAGCCTGAACATCTGCCTCCTCGGCCTCAATAAGACGAGAGATGTATTCTTCTCTGGAACACTTGCTTGCCTATACAGGCAGATATACATTTTGGTGTTCATGCTGCTCGGTCAAGGGCTCTACGGTTTAGCCCTCGCCTGGCTCATCGGAGACGCGCTCGCCTGCTTTTACCCGGCCGTCATCCTCCTGACGGAGGGCCATTTACGCTTGCCGAGCATCTCGGAAGCGTTAAGAATATTGTCCGGGGTCGTGAAGTTCTCCATCCCCATATTCTTAACAAATCTATCCACATTTATCTTATCGTGGTTTGACAGGGCCGTAATACTTGGACAGGGGAACCTTGAGGGGCTCGGCATCTACCAAGTAGCTTCAACGGCCTACGGCGTCCTATTGGCCATACCAACCGCTATTGGAACGGCTATTTCACCTTATTATGGCGAGAAGTTTGGAGGAAAGAAGCATGAGGATGTCCGCCTGACCACTAAGGCTATATCAAAGTACCTTGGATTGCTATTCATACCGGCGGCACTTGGCCTGGCGGCCTTATCCCATATCGTCTTATTCGTCTTCGCAGGAGAGGCCTACGCACGGGGGTACCTCATACTCATGATGATAAGCGTCTTCGGGGTAACCACCATGCTAACGCCATCGCTCCTCAACTACCTGATAACGTACGAGCGGACGATAGCCTACCTGGCTATCAAGCTCTCATCAGCGGCCCTCGGCGTTATCCTCGCCTTGTTTCTCCTCCCGGTTTATGGGGCGCTTGGAGTAGCACTCGCCAGGAGCCTGGCCAGCGCCGTCTTAGCGGCCCTCTGTGTGCTCATCACGAGGGAGGCTCTCGAGATAGAGTGGTCATCTATACTGAAGTGCTTGCTCGCCGGATCCGTTATGGCCTCCGTGGTCTACATCTTCCAGGAACTCACGTATAACGTCTATCTCCTACCGGCTTACGTGCTCCTCGGAGCTGGCGTATACGGGTTGATGATAAGGTTGTTGGGCGTCTTAAATCGAGACGATATCCGGGCTATAACGTCCGTGTTCCCGGGCCCCCTGAGAGAGATATCTCTCAAGATGCTTGGCTTCCTCGCCTCCCGGGCTTACGAGCCCGGTTCTATCGCTTCTGAATCCTCCTGACCTTCTTGCTCAAGATAGACCAGAACAACGTGAGGTACTTCCTCACAACATGTTTAACGGTGACGAGCAAAACAGATAGCCCGTGCTTCCACGGGCTCATCCTATGCACGATACCGGCATATCTCACCTCCACAGGCACCTCCCTGAGCTTGAGCCTGTGGTAGGCGGCCTTCAGGAGGATCTCCGTGCTGGCCCCCATGCCACGCTCTGTTACCCTTATGGCCCTTATGGCCCTCCGGCTATAAGCCCTGAAACCGCTTTGAGCGTCTCTTAGACCGGGATAGGCCGTTAGCCTAACGACAAGCGATATGAGCTTGATGCCGGCACCCCGGTAAGCGGGCATGCTCGTCTTCCCAAGGAACCTCGAGCCCACCACGATATCGGCCTCGCCGGAAAGAACGGGATTAACGAGAGCCGGTATATCGTTAGGATCGTGTTGCCCATCTGCATCCAAGATGACCATTACATCTGGATCTATTATCCTGGCCACCTCAAAAAGGGTTCGCAGGGCAGCTCCGTAACCCATGTTCCTCTGGTGCCGTATCACAAAAGCGCCAGCCTCACGAGCTCTCTTGCTCGTCAAATCGGTAGAACCATCATCGCAAACGATCACCATGTCAACGTGCCCGAGCGCCTCTTTAATCACGGAGGCTATCGTGTCTTCCTCGTTGTAGGCCGGTATGCACGCCACCACCATCGGTTTTCCCCGTGCGCCCATCCTCGTTAGTATTGTATTAGGCGGTGGGAGGCTATATTAGTTTTTCATAAGCTCGGCTAACAAGTTCATCGGCAGCCTCTACCCCATAGCGGGCTTCTTCATAGCTTAACTTGGGGCATGGGGGGAGAGCGTACCATTTTCCGGCAGATGGCCTCCGCCGTGGGGAAATCGTCCCTCCCCGACCTCGAGCAAGCGCTTATAAAGAGGTCGTAAAGTGGAGCGGCCATGCAAGCTTTGAAGGCATCTTTATCTATTCCCTTGCCCCAAGAGGGCGATGTAGTTAGTTTCAGGCTTGCTCTCAGCCGTGGAGCCGAGGTACAGTTCCCCGGGCGATATCTGCTGAATCGATATCCATCCTGCCCGGACGTCAATCACGAACTAAAAGGTTTTTCCGAGGAGCGCCTGTTGAGTAGCTTAACAGCATCACGCATGACGAGGACGCACAGAAGACCTTGTTCCTCAAATTCTTTCACAAGCTCGAGAAATTTTTTAAATGCCCAGAGGTAAGCGTGGCCTTGAGCCAGATTGTGCAGGTGGGTATAGACGTGGAGGAGGAGCCCCTTTCTGCAGACGAGGAGAAGAGCCTTGGACAAGCGAGATAAGAGGATTATCAGGCTCTCCTCCACGGGCTTGTATAAGAGGCCGGTGTTCGGGATTTCTACCAAAGCTCCGATCTTCTTCGGAAAGCCAATAGGGGACGGAAGCCGAAGCCTTGAGGTCAAGGGCTCTTCAAGCCTTGACATAACGAAGCCCTTAAGCCTCTCCGGATCGTTTAAAGGCCATAATGAGCTCTTCCTTGGGGCTCTAAAGGCCTTGAAGCCGTATCTCGCCAAGAGGTCCAGATGACCTACACGATCAAAAGGGAAAACGAACGAGACAGGCCTTATGCCGAGGTGCTCCTTGAGGAGCGAGCGACAGGCCCTTATCTCGGCCTCCGCTACCGGGCGATCGCACATGGAGAAATCTACGTGGGAAAACGAATGGCATGCGATCTCGTGCTCCACGGGGCTATCAAGAACGGCCTCAACGATATCTCGCCCGTACCAGAGGGGCGCTCTCGCCAGATCACTACATGGATCAAAGGCGTACCAATCAAGGCGGGAGGCCACATGTGGCCTTGGCATATCGGGATGGGCTCGCCCGCAGTAGCGCTTACATCTTTCAAGGACCAAGTGGCCCACAATGGCCCACGTAAGAGGAAAATCGAGCTCTTCCGTGGCTTCTAAGAGGGCTCTCGCAACATAACGGGCTTTTCCCATATTCCTCACGTAGCGCCTGAAGGAGGGAGAGCGCCCTATCCAGGGCCTCTCCACTAAGGCCTTATTAAATCCCCACATGAGTTCAAGGTCGATTGTCGCCATCACGTAGCCCTTCCCCAAGTCGCTAACCCCCGCAGAGATGATGCTCACCGTGGTATAAGACTAAAGAAGGATGAATAATAATGGAAAAAAGCGGGGGTTCCTTAACACATCGTCACCCAGGCGGATACCGTGGCTGTCTCCTGGCCGAGGTTGACGAAGAGTATGCGGAGCATCCTCACCGGCGTGAACTCGATGGTGTACACGATGAGCTCGTTCGGCGTGTTGTACATGTACTCGTAGGTGTAATAGAGGGATTCGTAGTACTCGTACCAGCGGAGCCTCACCCACGTCTGGGTTTCCTCGTCCCATATCTCTATGTAGAGCTTGCCTATCTCCGTGGAATAGAAGAATATCTTGACCGTCTCGTACTCGCCGCATATCGGGTCGCTCTTTATGGTGTAGCCAACATCCACGGTTCTGCTGATGAACACCTGCCTAACGTCCGTTGCGGCTTGGACGGCCTCGGCGTAGACTATCACTGGCGGGGGCGCCCCCATGGCGCCGTAGTATATCTTGAGCCTGCCGCCCTCGTATATGGGGCACGGGTCCCGTATGAACCTCGCCTCGTAGCTGGCCGCCCTCATGAAGATCGGGTTGAAGAGGCTCCTGTAGAAGGTGGTCCCGTCGTCGCTGAAGGCGAAGCCCATGAGGGTGGCGCCGGTGGCGTATCCGGAGAGGGTCGCCTCAGCCGTATAGGCCAGGAGGATGACGTCATCGATGACAACTGCGCCCATGCCGAGGATCCTCGGCCCTGGGTCCCACTCGCCAGCAGCGCCCTCGAGGGTTATCATGCCTAACCTGGTCCAGGGCCCGAGCGGGTGGTTGGCCACCGCCACGAAGATACGCACCACAGTCGGGCTGACCCTGCGATCCGTCCCAAGGTAGTACATGTAGTAGGTGTCGCCGAAGTACACCACCGTTGGGCTCCAGACATCTTCCTCAGCGCTGCCCAGCGAGGGCGTGATCAGCGGGTTGGTAGGGGCTGGCGGTATAGACCAGGAGACCCCGTCCGTCGAGGTGGCGACGAAGATTGTGCCCCTGTACAGGCCGCCGTAGGAGCGGGTGGCCATCACATACATGTAGTAGGTACCGCCCGAGTATATCACCCACGGCTGGCTAACCTCCGTGACGTCCGTGAAGCCGACGGCGTGGAAGTCAGCGGGCCTGAGGATGGGGCCTTGCTTGGTCCAGCTCTTGCCATCTGGGCTGGTCGCTAAACACACCTTCCACGTCTTAGTGGCCCTATCTCTTCCCGAATAGTACATGTAGTAGACATCGTCTATTCTTATCACGCTTGGGTTGTTTATGAAGTAGTCGTCTTCGTATTGCTCAGGCCCGGCGGTCAGCACTATGCCGTAGTGCTTTGTGGCCCAGTGCTGGGCTACAAAGCTATCGATACGCGAAAGCGTGTTGGTGGGCGATGGAGACGCCACGACGTTGTATACTTGGTAGATGGTTAGTGCGCCCGCGATGAGCATCAGTACGGCGGCAGTGATTGCACCTATATTCTTGGCTCGCCCCTGCATTTTCCTCACGCCTACCTCGAGTCCTGGGCATAGGTATTTAAGGCTTTCGTAGAATCGTCAGTGCATGGTTGATCTAACTACTGGCTTATATTAAGGATAGTTTTATAAATCCTTGGCATATACTTGCCTGGTCCAAGTAGCGGAGTAGGGGATAAGGGATGGAAGAGACCACCGAAAGCGGGAGAAAACGCTTGTTCATATTGATACTCTGCCTCATACTGGTCGTGGCGGTATCAGTAGGAGTATGTCTCGTCTGGCCAAGGCTAAGCTCGAGGCCGTCCGTTCTCGCCACGATAGAGATAGAGGAGATCAAGGTGAGCAGAGGACACCTATACATCTACGT
Organism: uncultured Candidatus Bathyarchaeia archaeon; assembly: GCA_964449495.1. Lineage (GTDB taxonomy): Archaea > Thermoproteota > Bathyarchaeia > EX4484-135 > EX4484-135 > EX4484-135. The sequence continues at coordinate 31,359 of CAYUYX010000001.1, read as the reverse complement.
GAAGAATACCGGCCAAGAGCCCGTGAAGATGAGGCGTGTCCACGTAGATAGCGTGCAATACGATATCAGTATAGCTATCCCGGCCGGCGAGAGCCAGGTAATAGCCCTGGCCTACACATGGACATATAGGACGACGTACCACATAAAGCTCGTCACGGCCGAGGGCATCAGCTTAGAAAGAGATTGCAGCGTCCTCGTCTGCGAGAAGAACATGGCCCTCCGGTTCAACGGCTTAGATGATTATGTGGAATTTACCGATTTGCCTGTTCTCGACTTAAAGAACTTCACCGTCGAGCTGTGGGTGAACCTGGCGGAGGAGCCCGATGAGCGATGCGCATTACTGTGCAAGGGCGACGGCACGTCAGGGGAGGTCAACTACATGGTGGGCGTGGCCCCTGGCCCGAGGCCGTGGGCTGGCTTTTACGATGATGAGGGCGCCTGGAGAGAGGCCGTTGGGGAGGCAAGTTTAAGCATCGGCGAGTGGCATCAGGTGGCGTTCTCCTTCTCAAGGCCGTGCATCGCCATATACGTCGATGGGGTGAGGTGCACTTATGCGGACGATTGGGATTTCGAGCCCAAGCTCAATAACGGCTCCCTCTTCGTGGGAAAGGCCCCGGGGCTCCCCTCTATAGGAGCTACAATAGACGAGGTGAAGGTATATTCCAGGGCGTTGTCCGAGAATGAGGTGAGGGCGAGCTACAGGGGCAAGGTATTCGAGGACGATCTATCTCTATGGCTGAGATTTGATGAGGGAGAAGGGTATATGACCTGGGATTCCACGCAGGATGAGCATAGCGGACTCATCAATGGGGCGGTATGGGTTCAGAATCATTTGGTGGGGCCTCCTCGCATAAGTGGCCGGATATCGATGTCAATCTTTTCGGCCTCCTGTCGACCTTTAAGGCTATTAATGGGTCTGGGAAGCTTTGGCCAGTTAGCGCCGAGGCTCCTCTCGAAGAAGGCTCGCTGAATCACCGTATAGCCCGAGTCTGTAGCGAATAACGCCGTGCAGCTAGCCTCCTTGTCCATGAACTTAATTTTTATGTTCTTCAGCGCACGCGTTTGCCATGCCTACCTAGTAATTGAGGGCATGGTTAACAAAGTCTCACTCACTATTCTTAAAGCTCTGACAACTTATCAGGTAATTCCTCAACGCTTATAACTCGTTTATTACAACAGAGATTACAGTCGCTTCTCTCTTCACTTTAGCTCATTACCACAGCATCACACGACTTATCCCTTCGGGTCGGGTTCAAGGCTAACCCCTAAGTATTTCCTCCACATCATCTATATATTCTTTGACCTTCGCCAATTCCGTTTCTACCTCAGTATCGCTCAACATCCCTTCATGGTAGCCTTGTATGTGTAGGTAGTATCCTCTAGCACCAAATCTATCCATTAGACCTAGCTCGGATATCCTAGGATGCTTCGCCTCTAGGTCTTCGAGCGCCCTCCTCCTCTCACTGTAGCTCTCCGGCTTTTTATAACCAAAGCTAATCAACAGCGCATCGGTCGCCAGCACTACCGCCAGCCAGCCCTTTTCACAAGCATCCCTAAGCCTCAAAGCTTCACGATCTTTGCGATATTTCTCAAGCTCCTCGAGGGCGAGCTCCAAGGCCCTTTTAGCTCCTCCTAGCCGTCCCATATTGGCCCACCTTGGAGGCATCTTAACACTCAGTAGCCTTTGCTTTTAAGCTTTTTTAGCGTTAGATGTAGAGCATGTAATATTCTGTTTTCTCAAGTCTGCCCGTTGTGGGATCTACCTTTAGCCCTAACGTCTCCAATGTGTCTACGCCTATGACTGGCTGTGCTCCTGGGAACGCCAGTATTCTCACGGGGCCTCTCCTGTCCTCGATCTCGACCTCTCCTATAAACACCTTGGCCCCTACTCTCCTACTATCGCCTAGCCTGAGCTCGACCGTGTAGGGGTAGTAACATAAAATATGGACAAAGGGAACCTTTAGATACGTCTCGGCAAGGGGGTAAGCTTTAAATACTCAGCTACTCAGTTAAGTGATGGGTGGTGGGGGCATGCCTAGGTTGAGCATAGACTTGGATGAGGCTACTTTTAGGGCTTTCTCCGTGAAATGTGCCGAGCTCGGCCTCAAAAAGGCCCAGGTGGTACGGGAACTCATTAAGAAGTGGTTAAAGGAGCAAGGGGTGAGCCAGGAATGAAAGAGACGATTAAGCTCACGGCCAACTTCAAGTTAGATGGCCCTAAGGGCCTAGCGGAGCCGTTATTCTCTACTTACCGGAGTATGCTTAACGAGCTTCTATTCTATGCTCACGCTAGAAGGATAACGAGCTTTAAGCGCCTCAAGGCTGAGAAATACCGTGAGTTAAGGGCCAGATTACCCAAGCTACCGAGCCATTATATCTATACGGCTTGTCAAATGGCTTGCTCCATCTACAAGGTCTTTAGAAAGCTTAAGAGGCGTGGTCGTGTTAAGGCCGATAGACCCAGCTTCAAAAAGGACACTATAATGCTGGATGACCACCTCTTTAGCCTGGACCTTGATAGCTGGACGGTCTCAATAGCCACGCCTAGAGGACGTGCCAAATTCCGCTTACTTCACGGCCAATACCATGAGAAGTTTAAGGCCATGAGGCCGGGACAGGCGTGGCTCGTCAAGCGTGGCCGTGAGCTATGGCTTAAGGTTGTCTTTAGGACAGAGGTTGAGCTTAGGGAGCCTAATGGCCGTGTCCTGGCGATAGACGTTAATGAGAACAATATCACGATAGCCAGCCCTAGTGGCTTCAGGCAGATAAGGACAGGCGAGAGGCCCATCAGAGTGGCTTACTTCCTCAAGAGACGGAGAATACAATCGGCTCTCAAGTGCGGGAAGCTCAGGGCCAAGCTCTTAGCCAAGTATCGTGGCCGTGGGAGGAATAGGACTAAGGACCTCTATCATAAGCTAGCTAATGAGGTAGTGAGGCAAGCCCTAGCTGAGGACGTGAGCGTTATCGTCCTTGAGGACCTAAAGGGCATTAGGAGCCATATCAGGTATGGCCGTGAGCTTAATGGGCGGCTCCATAGATGGAGCTTCCGCCAACTCCAAACCATAATTGAGTATAAGGCCAAGCTGAAAGGCCTCAGGGTAGCTTACGTTAATCCCAGGAATAGTTCGAGCCTATGCCCGATATGTGGGGCCAAGCTCAGCCCGAATGGGTATAGGCTCTTGAGGTGCTCCAATTGTGGCCTAAAGGCCAACAGAGACGTTATTGGGGCCTGGAATTTAGCCCAGAGGTATGTGGGGACTTCCGTTCGCCCCGAAAGCCCGGCCATGAAGCTCCCAGATGGGAGTGGAGTTGGGAAGTCCCACATGGGCATAAAGGTCCCGAACGTCCATGCGGGACAGAACGGTCTCGTAGAGCACCTCCTCTGCAAGGTCGAGAGGCAAGACCGTAAACGATGCACCCGTATCCACAAGGAACTCGCCGATGTGTTCCTTCCTGCCCCTTATGGTGGCCTTGACGATTATATGCCCCATTCCAGCCCTGTCCCCTCCTAGAGTTATTAGTTTTTGTTTTATATTAAGTTATTCTCCATCAAGCTTCAACAAGGCTCAGTCCCGTAACCTTGTTACGAGCTCCAATACCGCCGTAAGGTATGGCTGTGCCATAATCCATGCTGTATGATCATATCCCTGACTCATATTTTCACCTTTATGGCTTTCCCACGTCGTAAGGTCTTGCTGCACGTCTCCTTATCCTGTATGTGGAGTTCTACGGGGTAGTCCATGGGCAATCCATACTTATCCATGGCTACCCCCAGCACCCTCCTCCTCAAAGCCCATAGGTCCTCAGGCCCTAGCTCCTCTTTCAAGCATAGGAGCACATCTATGTCGCTCAGGATCGTGAGCCTGGACTCGGCTGCGCCGCCGATGACGTATAGCTCTGCCTTGATGCCTAGGTCCCTAACCGCCTTAGCTATGGCTTCGACGGCCTCCCTCCACCTCCTGAGATGCCCTAGGTGGTACTTAGCCCAGGACATGCTCCTCAACCTCGTCTAAGAGCTTGAAGAGCTCCTCGGCCACTCCCAGCATCTCCTCCAAGATGCCCTTGGCGATAGGCCCCGCACCGTACCTCGACTCGGTATATGCCGCCTCGATATCTATGAGAACGCCTCTCCGCCTCCTCACGAAGTCCACGATCCTCAGGGCATCCTCCTTAAGGCCCAGGTCTTCTAGCCTCCTCGCCAGCATTCCTAAGAGCTCTCTAATGCCGTGGAGCCTAGGCACCTCGCCCGTGAACCTAAGCGGTGACGCCTTAACCCTGAGCTGGCATGCCTGATGAACGCTGAAGGAGGATATATCAGGCCTCCTGTCGGTTAGCTCTTTAGCGAGGTCCAGGAAGGCACGGGCCCTCTCCTTGATGATGTTAACCCTTTCACCGCTCAATGCGATAGCCCGCCCTTAATTGATTTCTACCGAGGCTCTTAAAACTTAGCTAGATGGGTTCTGTTGAATAGCGGGGCGTAGGAGCTTTTCGATGAGGAGCACGAGGCGCTCGATGGGCTTGGGGAGCACGCGGCCGAGGAGTACCACATCGCGGTAGCTCAGCATCCCGCTCTGAGCGGGACGCCCCGATTGGGTAGGGCATTAGGCTTATAAGGAATTAAGTGCCTGAGCCTGGGCGGGACATGGGGAGCCTGAAGTCCGAGATACTGAGGTTGTTGAAGGAAGATGAGGAGTTCCGTTATGCTGTAGCCGGGTTGATAGGGCTTGAGGAGATATTGAAGAGGCTCGATAGCCATGAGGCACAATTAGTCAAGCTAAGGGATGACATGAACAGGGGATTCAAGCGTTACGATGAAGAGCTAATTAAGCTTAGGGAGGACATGAATAAGTTGAGGGAGGATATGAACAAGGGTTTTAAGCGCTATGATGAAGAGCTGGCCAGGCTCAGGGAGGATATGAACAAGGGCTTCGAACTCCTCCGTAGGCACATAGACGCCTTGGGGGCTAGGTGGGGAATACTAGCCGAGGAATCCTTTAGGGCAGGCATGGTGGGTGTAGTGGAGCGCTATTTCGGCGGCCGGGTGGAGCGCTGGACGCACTACGACGAGGAGGGATTCGTGTTCGGTTTTCCAAGCCCCGTGGAGGTGGATATGGTCATTAGTGATAAGGAACACATCTTAGTGGAGATAAAATCTAGCGTCTCCAGGGCAGATGTCTATGAGCTCTGGAAGGTGGGCCAGCTCTACGAGCGTATTAAGGGCGTGAAGCCAAGGCTTGCCATAGTATCCCCATTTGTTAGGGAGGAAGCCAAGAAACTGGCCAAAGAACTAGGCATAGATGTTTACACGAGCTTATAGCCTTAAGGGCCGTAGGCGAGGCTCATAGCATCACGGCTCTCACCAAGGCCATCCCCCGCCCACATTAATGGGTTAATGACATCAGATAGGCTGTTGAAAAATCTAGGTTTAGTTTTATCCATCTCCTGAACAGGCCGTATGAGATGGGCATGGCAGGCTTTATATTTATCATGTTTAGAGTTCGCTTTGTGGCTACCAGTGAGGGTTCAAGCAACCTTGAGTTTTGCCGTGAGGGTTGCCCCTAAGGGAGCCACCCAGGTCCCTGTCCTCCTCGATACCATGCGTGTATGGCGCGAGGCTGTAAGGTATGTTGTAGATTACGTCATCAGGACACGGCAGACGGGGCTGGCAAGAGTCCATCGTGCTCTCTATCGCTTGCTCAGGGAGCGTTATGGCCTCCGGCCCGCCTGGCCCAAGACGCCATTAGGCAAGGTATATGGATAGCGAAGGGGTGGCTTAGGAACCCGAAGCGTGGCAGAAGACCTGTGATAAGGGGATTGTGAATGGTTCTTACATCTAAGCAATCCTATACGTTCAAGGCTCACGATGAGGTAAGCATTCTCACGCTTGACGGGCGGAGGGCCTACAAGCTGTGCTACGTGGAGCGGTGGCACGGGCAGTATAGGGGCTGGCTGCCTCTTCTCCAGGCGGTCAAGATGGCATTCGATACTTCCTTCGGCGCTAAGCTCACGCTGATAACGCCCCTCCGTAGATACTTGCGTATTTCCTCGAATCCCTCCTCACGCAGCAGATATGCTGCTAGAGCGGAGGCATCAATGACTATCACGGTTCTCCCTCACGAGAGCGGAGATAGAGCCCCGGGGCTGGACGGGCATGTCCCTCAAAAGCTCCTCGGCCATCTCAAGGGCATCCGCTAGTAGCTCGTCGTGGAAGCCCCTCGTGGCCTGTAGGTTAAGAGGCGGGGTATCCAGGTAAGCGTGCATATACTTGTTGAGGAGCATGGCTTCTGCTCTCCTTGCCTCATCCTCGCTCTGGAGTTCTGCCCACCGGATTTCAAGCCTATCTGGGGGGAATTGCCTGGCGAAGCCGTAGCGGACATAGGTAGCTGCTTCAGAATGCCCCCTGCCGCCGGAGATCAGGGCTCTTTTAAGCTCCCCTATGCGCTTTCTGAGGCTCCTGCCCCGCCCGACGAAGAGTATGCCTTCGCCATCTACGCCCCCTGCTCTGAATATGCGAACAGGCCCCCGTCCGCATCCACGCACCTCACTTGGTAAACACCGGGCCTATCGGGCACGTCATCTATTTTGATGTCGGCAAGTCTATTCCATCCTGACCAATTCAATCCGTGGTCCACGCCCATATACCGACACCTGGCGATCTGGTAGCCAAGGGCCGTATAAGCGTTATAGTGCTTCCTATTGGTGAATCACTTTTAGGAGTTGTAAAGTAATAGTTTGGAAGACCGGCCCTTTGGGCCCGTAGCTCAGCCTAAATAGAGCGGGGACTTCTAAGTCACAGGTCCCGGATTCAAATCCCGCGGCCCCGCCAACTACAACGAATATCCCCGTTTTATTGGTAAAGATTTAAAGTAGGGCAGCGCATCATCTAGTCCGGTGTCGTGCGGTGCCTAATGTGATATTAGATGAGGAGGGCAGAGTGCGGCTTCCCAAGGAGGTATTGGATGAGCTTGGCCTGAGGCCTGGCCAGACCCTAATCCTCGAGGTGAGGGGCCGGGAGGTCCTCCTCAAGCCGGGCATAGGTCCCGAGGAATTCATATCCGAGCTGAGGGGTTGCATTAAGGGCTCCAAGATCAGGCCGGAGGAGCTTAAGCGGATCTGGAGGACATAATGATGCTGTTCGTGGACTCTAACATCTGGGCCTACTACTTCGATGAAAGAGCCCCCGAGCATAAATACGTAGTAAAACCGGTTGAGGAAGCGCTGAGAGCCAAGGAAATAGCCATAAATACGGTGATAATCATGGAAGTAGCACATTTTCTGATCAAGAACCTGGGCGCTGAGGAGGGCTGGAGAAAGCTCGATGTCTTCCTGGGCTTTCCCTTCGCGGTCGTGGACCTCACCTATGATCTCGCACTCATGTCCGTGCGATTGCTCGTAAAATACTCACACTTAGGAATAGGAGGGCGAGATGCGACCATATTGGCGAGCATGAGAAAATTGAATATCGATATCCTAATGACCCACGACAAGGCCTTTAAGCGCATCCCTGACGTAAGGGTGATAGACCCAGTACCTGAGCTCTGATGACCGGAGCTTAAATTTACTATGAGGGCCGGGCCTCCAAATGTGCGGCTCTCAGTACCTTAGTTAAGTGTGTTAAGAAGCTTAGCCATCAGCCGCACTTCACTGGCCCGGCCACACCGGATCTGGCAGAGGACCGTAATATCGGTTTACACGCGCCTGCAGGCCTCTGAGGCACGCTTAAGGCATTACTATTGCGATACCGTAGGTTAGGAAGGCCCTCAACTCCCGCATTCTGGACTTGTGAAAGGAGCCCTCCCGGCCCGAAGCGTTTGAGGATGCTGGCCGTGATAAGCGGTCTGTAGTCGGAACCTGCTCCTATAGACTCGGAGATAAATCTGATGGAGGAGATGGGCACGCCAGCGCCGGACAGTATAACGCCTAACATTATGAGCAGGTTGGTTATGGTGGCGATCCCCATCTCGGCCCTGGATATCCCTCTGGCTATGAACATGAAGGCACCTATGGCTATAAGATTAGAGATGAGCTGGCCTAGAAGGAGGAGCGAGGAACCTCTGGCTACCCTTGCTATGGCGTCCTCCGCCATGCCTGCCCCTCACCTTAATGTGGGGTTAAAAGTTTTTCAAGCGAGCGCTCTGTAGATAGCTATGTCGTGGTTGGTAAAGACCTCCTTAAATCCGAACATGTTACATCTCAAGGAAGTTAAGCGTCCAGAGTAGGTAGGCATTCATATCTTTAGCCATTTATACAATAAATGATACCCGAGACTAGCCCACGCTCCTATGAGGATTAAAGCGCCAACTAACACGCATCGTTAGCGCCGAGTTTCGCTTCTAATACGTGCTAGCCCGTTAATAGCGCAGAGCAATACCGGGGGCACTTACCCGATCTACTAGAGCAACATGCTATTAAGTCTTTATCCCCTTAAACGATTACAAGGGGTTCTGATAGTTTAGCCTCTTCTCCTTAGCATGATTAAGAAGACTATGAAGTTAAGTATATGTTCTTAAGGCCGAGCTTTGTCCTGCCCGTGAACCTGATGGGGCTCTCGGCTACCCTGAGGCCGAGGATGGAAGCTACGAAAACCGCCTCAACCTGGAAATCGAAACCGCTCGAGAGGCAGGAGGAGATTATCTTCTCGAAGGCTGAGCGCCTGTAGGCCCTGAAGCCGGATGTAGCATCATGAACCTTGAGGCCCAAGAGCAGCTTGGCCAAGAGGTTAGCCCCATAGCTGATGAGCCTCCTGTGGAGAGGCCAATTGACTATCCTGCCGCCAGGGATGTACCTGCTCCCTATCACGAGGTCGGAGCGCCTCAAGGCCCTGAGGAGGCTAGGCAGGTCGCCCGGGTCATGGCTCATGTCAGCGTCCATCTGGACTATCACATTCCCCTTCGCGAGCTTAAAGCCGTCCTTGTAGGCCGAGCCGATGCCCATCTTACGCCCCCTGAGCACGAGCCTGACGTTATCGTACTCCCTCATGAGCTTCCTGACCACCTCCACCGTCCCGTCCGTGCTACCGTCATCGACCACTATGATCTCCTTCTCGAAGGGAAGTTCCTCAAGGCGTTTTATCAATAAGCCTATCGTCTCGACCTCGTTGAAGGTGGGTATTATGATGGAGGCCAAGAGTTCCCGGGGACCCGTGAAACTCATGGCCCCTCCAGCATCTCCCTGAAGCCCTCATAGGTCCTCTCGATGCCCTCATCGAGGCTCATGGGCCTCCAGCCCAGCTCCTCTATGGCCTTCCTGGGGGATATGTAGGGCATGCTGGGCCCCTCTTTCTTGCTGCGGTCGAACTCGACGTGGAAGCCGTACTTCGAGGCCAGGAGCTCGGCCAGCTCTCCTATGCTTATGTAATCCGGGGATATGAGGTTGTAAATTGTGTCCTCGGCCTTAAAGGCCCTGATACATCCATCTACTACATCCTCGACATACGTGTATTGGTTCTTCCTCCTCCCCTCGCCCCAGACCACTATGGGGTTCCCCCTCAGGCCCTCGAGTATGAAATCGCATACCACGCAGGAGCAGCGCCTGTGGGGGCCATAAACGGGCCCGAACCTGAGTATCACGTACTTGAGCCCGTATTTACGGCTGTACTCGAGGATCAAGCGCTCTCCCATGAGCTTTACCACGCCGAACATCTCGGCATCGAATATGCTCGACCTATCGCCCTCGTCGACGCTGCGCTCAGGGGGTATGCCATCGTAGACGTAGAAGCTGCTTGCGTAGAGCACCTTCTCGACCTCGTTCTTCACGCAGGCCTCGAGGACATTAGCCGTCCCGAGGACATCGAGTTGGACGGCGAGGTGGGGGTTCTTTCTCGCCGTGTTCAGGACCGTGCCGGCTAGGTGGAAAACCACGTCAATGCCGTCAAGGGCCTCTAAGAGCTGATCAAGGTTGCGGATGTCTGCCATGTGGAACTCGCCGAGGTTATAGCTCCTCCTTATGTCCACATTCACGACTTCATGGCCTTCTTTGAGGAGGCGTCCTACGAGGAAGCTGCCTATGAAGCCGGAGCCGCCCGTCACGGCGACCAGCATCACATCCACCCCAGCCTCCTTAGGGCCTTGTTCAGGCATTCCACGACATAATGGGCTTCCTCCTCCGTCATCTGCGGGTAGATGGGCAGGGCTATGTGGCGGTAGCAGAGGTCATCGGCCACAGGGAACTCCTCTGAGCTACTTACGTACTCTTTAAACACGGGCTGGCGGTGGAGGGGAACCTCATACACGTAGCCAGCCAGCTCAACTCCATACTTCTCCTTTAGGAAGGCTTTAAGAACATCTGGCTTACGGCCCTTCGGGAGGAACACTATGTACTTGTAATAGTTTGTCTTCGATTCCTCTGGTATCTCGAGGACCTTAAGCACTGGGTGGCCCGAGAGCAGCTCGTCGTATATCCTCGCTACCCTCCTCCGTCCCTCTATCATCTCGTCGAGGAGCCTGAGTTGCTCAAGTCCTACTATGGCCTGAAACTCCGTCATACGCCAGTTGTAGCCCATGATCCCTATCAGGTTCCCCTTGACCTTCCCCTGGTTCCGGAGCAGCTTGGCCTTCTCGGCTATCTCATCATCATCGGTGACTATCATGCCCCCCTCACCTGTGGTCATGACTTTGGTGGAGAAGAAGCTGAAGGCAGCGGCCTTGCTGAAGGTTCCAGCCTTACGCCCCTTAAGCTCGCTCCCGTGAGCATGAGCAGCGTCTTCAATAATGTGAAAGCCCTTCTTTTCCGCCAGCTCGATGAGCTCCTCCATCCTCGGCGGCACCAAGCCCCCTATGTGGACCGGCACCACGGCCTTCACGTCCTTGGAGAGCTTCTTCCTGACATCGTTAAGACTGAAGTTTAGGTCGGCCTCTATATCCACGAAGACCGGACGCCCGCCAGCCCTTATCGCGCCGTAGGCCGTCGCCGCAAAGGTATTAGTCGGGATGATGACCTTGCTCCCGTTGACACCAAGGGCTGTGAAGATTATCTCGAGGGCCGCCGTTCCGTTGCTGACGGCCACGGCGTGCTTGACGCCTATGTAGCTGGCGAACTTACGCTCAAGCTCCTCCACGTACTTGCACTGCGTTAGGTAGTCACCGCTCTCTAAGAGCTCCCGCACCCCCCCTACTATCCTGTTCACGGACTCGGGAGGGAAGTAGTACCTGAAGGGCGGTATCCTCCGGGCTCTCATGCACGCACCTCCCAGACATAGCCCTGCTCATAATACTCCGGTGCACCAGCATGACAGGCTCTTGCTCTCAGCGAGGAAAAGCCGTTTATGCTCATCATGCTAGGGCCTATTTCGGCTGGTAAAGCTATATAAGGATTGCGGTAAGATCTACGGTATCATATTACGTTAGTAGGCTTGTCCCGGGAAAAACGCCCACGGTTAAGAAGCATCCGTCTTTAGGGGCGTTTAGTCATCTTTTGCTTTCCTTCTCACCATGCTAGATTTCCGGTTCTAAGGTACTTAATTGGCGAAAATCTTATAAATGAAGCGCCTAAGACACAGGAGCCATGTTAGGTGGGCTGGCACTCCTTAGGAGAAGGGCCCTCCGTAAGGGTGTATGGTTTAAGGCCCTGTCGCCTATCGAGAGATCCATATACGACCTAACCATGAGGGCAGTGAGTACCATAAGAAGCGAGAAGCTACTTAAGGCATTAAGGGCTATCGTGGATAAGCTAAGGGAGGCTCTGGAGAGCCCTGTGAGTATTTTAACTCGCACAGTGGGGTGCCAGCTCGCTAGCCGGATAGCACGAATAGCCCGCTCTTGGGGCTACCGAGAGGCCGCCAAATGGGCCTCGGACGAGCGATTCGCAAAGTACTTGGCCGTATGCTATATGAACATGCCTAAGATATTTTAAAAGTCAGCTGTAACGGACATGAGCCATGGGGAGCGTAGCATATCCATAGTCATACCGGCGTACAACGAGGCTAGGAGAATAGAGAGGACATTGAAAGCCCTGCTAAGTTATATAAACGATCGTGATGATGTGGAGATAATAATAGTAATGGATGGATGCACCGATGAGACGCCGAATATAGTGATGAGGTTTGCTAGAAGCGATCCGAGGGTGATACCACTTGTATTTGGTAAGCGGCTAGGCAAAGGAGGAGCTCTCCTGAAGGGCTTTGAGGTGGCCAGGGGAAATGTGCTGATCTTATGCGATGCGGACATGCCAACAAATCCTGAGGAACTCATGAGATTAGCTAACATGATAGACGATCACGATATGGTGATAGGATCTAGATATGTTAAGGGCGCTAAGCTGATCAAGAGACCTACCTTGATGAGGTTCTTCTTGAGTAGGGCCTTTAACGTGTTGGTCAGGCTATTGTTTCCCAGTCTGAAGGACTTCAGGGATACGCAGTGCGGTCTCAAGGCCGTGAGGAAGGGACTTATAGAGATAATTAAGGACTCCCTGGTCATAACGAACTTCGCTTTCGACGTAAATCTATTGTATTCGGCCGTGAAAGCTGGCGCCAATATCAAAGAACTCGGCGTGTACTGGAGGCACGTTGAGCTAGGAAGTATATTATCTAGTGAACTCGTCAAGGCCATCGTAGAGATGTGGCTGTCCCTTCTAAAACTGAGGATTTATACCATCTCGCATTATAATACCATGAGGGGGCGTAGAAGGCTGCGATGACATGAGCCCGAGGGTCGTCGTAGGGATACCAGCGTATAACGAGGAACGTAATATTAGATATATACTACGAGACATCTTAAGACAAGAGCTCCCCGAGGGGTTCTCCATCGCTAAGGTGTTGGTCGTTGCAGATGGATGCACTGATAGGACTGTGGAGGTGGTTCGTGAACTCGCCCGGAGGTATCCTGTGATAAAACTCATCAGCGAGACGAAGAGGTTGGGGCAGACATGGGCCATCAACCAGATAATCAAAAACGCAGACGGCGATGTATTGGTCATACTGTGCGCCGATACCAGGCTGTCGTCTAAGACTACTATTAAGGCTCTTTTGATGCCCCTGGAGGAGGATAAGTCAGTGGGGGCCGTCGTGGGACGTGCTATCCCCATCAACGATAGGAGGACGACATGGGGCTTCATAGCCCACATCCATTACAGCTTGCTGTACGAGCCTGAGCATTTAGCTGTTGATTTCGGGAGCATGACGGCCATGAGATCTGAGCTGCTCAGGCCCATCCCGAGGTGGGTCATGGTGCCCGAGCTATACATAGACTTCGTGATCAAGTCTAAGGGCTATAAGGTGATCCATGAGCCCAAGGCCGTAGTCTATATGAAGCAACCCGATAATATCTGGGACTACATAGAGCAGAAGAGGAGGGACACGTTCCACATCTTATATTTAAGACGCCGCGGCATAATCGTCAAGCGGAGAACGCCCGCCAGACTGATACGGGCTTTCATAAAGGGCTTGGCCATCGGCGTGCGGAAGCTACATCGCATACTTCTCATGGCTTCCATATGGGCAATATGCTACGCCCTAGCCCTCACCGATATGTTGTTCAAAAGGTACGAGCGGTACAGCCTCTGGAGGCCCATATCATCGACGAAGGTGGAGATACTATGAGGAGGGGAGGGCTCCCGTTCGTATCGATCTTAGTGTTAAATTATAACGGGATGGCCCACCTGGATGAGTTCCTTGGCTCTGCGACCAATTTGAATTACCCAAGGGATAAATACGAGATAGTCATAGTCGATAATGGGTCAACAGACGGCTCTCCCGAGTATATCGAGCGGAACTACCCGGAGGTCAAATTGATCAGGCTTGATAGGAACTACGGCTTCGCCCAAGGCAACAACATAGGGGCACGATACTGTAAGGGCGATTTCCTGGCCTTGATCAATAATGATACGGTTCTGGACAAGAACTGGCTGATAGAGCTGGTAAGAGCGGCTATGGAGAAGCCGGACGCCATTTATGGGAGCGTGATGCTTAAGTACGGGACGAGGGATGTGATAATATATCATGGAGGAAAACTAACGGCCTGGGGCTTCGCACGCCATCTCAGGACGTGGGAGAGGTATTCTAGCCCCGGGGGAAAGCCGATCATGACGTTTTATGCCGATGGCTGCGGGCTCCTGATATCTAAGGATTTGTTCCTAAGGCTGGGGGGATTCGATGGAGATTATTTCTGCGTCGCAGAGGACTACGAGCTGTCGTGGAAGGCGTGGTTGATGGGCCATGAGGTCTTCCTGATCCCTACTGCGAAATTCTGGCACAAGGTAAGCGCTACCATGGGCGCCATGTCAAGCCGTCATATGTACCTCTTGTGGAGGAACCAATTAAGAAATATAATAAAGTTTGCCGAGGGAGCCAACATGCTACGTATGCTCGCCCTGACCATTATCTACACGATCTTTGCCTCGATAAGCCTATTCTGCTTCCTCGAGAGAAAGCCCTACCTGATACTGTCCGTGGTAAAGGCTTATGCAGATGTCTTGAGGGAACTCCCTAGGCTTATGAGGAAGAGGGGCGTGTTTCAACAAATCAGGAAGCTCAGGGATAAACAATTAAGGAAGATGGGGCTCATCATGGGCTTTCTGGAGAGCATAAGCGAGCAAACTAAGGCGCTGTTGAGGAGAAAATATGCACGAAAGTATATACAATAAAACGGAAGGGACCGCCTTCCTCAGCCGCCGACCACTTTTGATATGGGTGGGCCTCAAGGAGTAGGGCGGGGGCCCTATGATAGGTATCTGTAGCGTGGCTCCCATTGGCTGGTTCGAGGTTCTGGACATTCACGAGGAACTGCTGAAGTTGGGCGTGCGGGACACGCTCATCACGCCGGAGGAGGGTGTGGAATTAATGGGCCTCTCCGCTCGTGATGATATCGTGGTCGGCTGGAGTCTCAAGAGGAAGCTCCCTCTCTACGTAATTGATATTGCCAAGGCTATCGTGAAGTCGAGGCCGCACGTAGTCCATGTACATTATGAGTATTCGCTCTTCGGAAGCAGGTTCAAGGGGATGTTCTTCCCTGTCCTGCTGATGCTCATAAGGCTGTTGAATAGGGCGCCCATAATAATTACCCTTCACACCATCATTCCATTAGATGACAAATCATTGATAAAATATAAGAGCCTCGATTCAGCGCGACTCCTCGCACGCCTCCCCGTGCCTCTGTTCAGGCTCTTGCTAAGAGCCATGGTCAGGCTTATCGACGCACTCAGCGATAAGCTGATAGTGGGCAATAAGCTGGGAAGAGATGTCCTCACCGAGCATTATGGGGTAGCCGAGGACAGAATAGCGGTAATACCCTTTCAAGCCGTGAAGCTATACAAGCTTGCTGATGTAGGTGAGGTCTGCGATCACGAAGGGGAAAAGCTCGTGGTGAGCTATGGCACGGTAAGGAAGGATAAGGGCTTCGAATTGTTGATAAAAGCCTTCAGCGATGTTATCGAGCAAGTACCGAACGCCAGGCTAATAATAATAGGCTCTGTGCGCCCCCACCAGACCACCTGGGCGTACCTCAATAAGCTCGTGAGATTGGCCAGAGAGCTTGGGGTGGAAAAGAACGTCAGCTTTATTTGCTCGACTTTTGTAAGCACCGATAAGCTCCATAAGGTGTTTAGGAAGGCCTCTGTGTTCTGCTTCCCCTATGATGAGAAGATGGTCATAGGATCGAGCGGCGCCGTCGCAGAGGTCATAACGTTGGGCAAGCCGATCGTGCTCACCAAGACCTTGATGTTATTGGAGTACAAGGACCTAGAAGGGATCTTGGTCTTCTACACATCACGTAAGAGGCTTTCTAACACGCTCATCAGTGTCCTCAGAGACCTCGACAGGATAAGGGATAGGATATCCAGTAGCGACGTGAATTATTTCATACGCCATAGGATGCCTAAGGCCATAGCCGAGAAGCTAGTAAAACTCTATATTGACTTACTTAAGCGGAGGGCGAGATAGGTTATTGAAAATAAATAAGATAAACGCCGCTATGTACTTCTACGTGCTGGCCTTCGCAACTATCACGAGGGGCTATCCGACACCGGAGTTCGTGAGGGCTTTGTTGGCGCAACCGTGCTTATTCATAATACCCTTCCTATTAGGCAAATCCCTTATGCTCATGTTTAGGCGTTTCCTAAGGGAGCCTGATGTGGGGCTCTCGGTAGATGCGTTGGTTGCGTGGGTCCTTGGGGCCATATTCATGGTGGTGCTCGAGTCCGTGCTCTACGTCAGCTATGCCCTTGACATCTATATCTTTATAATCATTTTATTGCTCATCTGCGCTCCCTCAATATTGGCAGCCAATAAGCCTATGGACAAGAGCTCGGCGTTCTACATAGCGGCAGCAGGTATCTACGGCCTTCTCTTCTCCATCTTCATAACACTGTTCTGGGGATATCCTTACGCCAACGCCAACGATTACGTAAGGCATACGTACTACGCCCTGAGGATAGTAGAGGAGGGCAGGCCCCTGCTGTTTTACTCGAGCTACCTGCCCACTATGCATACCTTATACGCCGTGCTCATGGCGTTATCCGATATCAGGGAAGAGCCCCTCTTCCTCCTATGGTCAAGCAGGTTTGTACTATATCCCGTGCACGCAGCCGTGCTCTTCCTATTCTTCCGTACCATGTTGGATGACGAGACGATGGCCCTCATGGCATCTATGATAGGTTCTTCGCTGATGAACAATCGTGAATCGCATATCTTCCCATGGCATACCGCACCTAAATGCTTTATAACGATATTGTTTATCTACGCTCTCCATGCCCTGTACATCATGGCCTCACGGAATAGAGATCGCCTTACCTTAGGCGTTCAAGCTAGGCTATACGGTCTTTGTGGCACTGTCTTTGTACTTACGTACCTGACATACTCTGAGGGGATCATAGGATACCATATAGGATACATATTTCCCCTCGTGGTCATCATCACGATAATTGCCTCCTTGATGAGCAAGGCGGAAGTGCGTTCCACGGTTTTGTACTCTGCATTTCTCATCGAAGGGCTGATATTCTTTCATAAGTTCGAGGGGCTCTACGCAAGTATCATATGCCTAGCCTCATTAAGCCTGTGGGCTAAGGGCGGCCTTGGGAGCACGAGGAAGCATAAGGCATTGAACTTACTGCTGGCTACATCATTAGCGAGCGTAGCGCTGGCGCTCCACACTGGCTTATGGGATTATCCACCGAAGTCGTTGATCTGGCCATTCCCACAGAAGCCTTCTCTCCGCCCATGGGATACCTACTCGAAATCCATCGTAGATGTGTTCCCTTCCGTGGTCTTACTTATGTTCTATATAGGATTTGCGCTATCCACTATCGAGAACAACGCAAAGCTGCTTTATCTCAATACCATGGGCCTGTCCCTACTCCTCTTCTACATACTCCAGCCGCTCGATTTATACCTGAGATTCCTGAAGTTCCCATATCCATTCATAATAGCGTCGGCCATATATCCCTGCTTTAGGCTTTTCCATGTAGTTAAAATACCACGCTCCACGATCGCAGTCCACGGCCTGCAGAGGATATTACCGTTCTCGCTCGTGCTCGGAATGAGCTTGTACATATGCTTACATGATATCGGCATACTAGAGCATCCTTATGTCATAGATCTCCAAGATAGGTTCTTCGTGTTCGAGATCGGGAGCTTCCTAAAGGAGTACAGCAAGGGCAAGGATCTGCTCGTCATATCTACGATCGGCGGGCGCTATTGGTATTATGAGGTCTCTACGTTTTACGCCGATGTCCAAGGCATGTACAATATGTGGAAGGAAGGGAAGGTCTATTATCAACCGCTCTGGGACATATATCTGGCCAACACTTCCGAAGAGGCCTACACGAAGATCATGAGCTTATCGAGGCGTGCGGAGCTCATAGTCCATGCGCCAGATCCCTACGGCGAAGATATAAGGAGGTTTTACAGAGAGCCAGAGGACATCATTTTGTTATACGACGATTATCTGGCTCGGTGGGTCAACGACACGGCTTTGATAACCCCGGCTAAGTTCTTCGACCTGCGGTATTTCACGCCATTACTTATGCTGACCGATGCTAACGGCATGAGGTTCTATGTTATAAGGGTTAACCCCGAACCTAAGGCCCTATCTGCGGAAAATCTCATAAGGAGAGAATCATTCGAAATCGGGAGCATACCTATTTTCTCGTTGATGTCCACGATAGTCGATGTAGAACACAAGAAGATATATGTCATAGGCACCAATCAGGAGATCAACACAACGGCCAGGGTGGAATCGTTCGAGGAATGGGATGAACAGGCCTCCGCTCCCGTGTCTTGGACGCCCTCATATGTTTATTGGGGCGGGAATTGGACTGCCAGCCTGGATAGCATAGAAAGGGTAGATGGGAACTACAGCCTAAAGCTGGAGAGCTACACCGAGACAGAGCACACTAGGTGCGGGAGCGTGTTCAAGGACTTTGATGTAAGGCCTGGGGAGGTGTATCTGCTCAGATTTTGGATGAAGACATTTAATGCAGACAGATCGCACGTGAAAGTGGTGTACATAGACCCACTAGAAAACGAGTGGAGATGCCTATCGCTGGCCGTGTGCCCAGATCCGACGAGCCCCTGGAGATCTTATTACAAAATACTACAAGTCCCAGAAAACATAACATCCGTTAGAATAGTACTTCTCGCAGGAAATATATATAACACGACGATAGGCTATACTGCTACATGGTTTGATCGTTTAGAACTGATAGGTCCTGTCCTCTTCGAGGAAACGCCGTGGATACCTCTGTATGCCTATTGGGGCGGGAATTGGAGCGCCAGCCTAGACAGTAGAGAAAGGGTAAGTGGAAATTATAGCTTGAAGTTGGAGACTAGGGCCGAGATAGAGCACGCAAGATGCGGGAGCATAGCCTTGGACTTCGACGTGATAGCTGACAAACTTTACCTGCTGAAATTCTGGGTGAAAACCGAAAACGCTGATAGATCTCATGTGAGGGTGGTGTTTCTTAACACTACCGATAATACATGGAATAGCATAACTTATGTCGTACATCCTCATCATACGTCAGGATGGACCGTATATTACAAGCTGATACATATACCGAAGAACATTACGAGCATCAGAATAGTACTTCTCGCAGGTAATATATACG
The DNA here is from genome assembly GCA_964449495.1 of uncultured Candidatus Bathyarchaeia archaeon. Lineage (GTDB taxonomy): Archaea > Thermoproteota > Bathyarchaeia > EX4484-135 > EX4484-135 > EX4484-135. Next base: position 12,321 of record CAYUYX010000001.1, on the reverse strand, counting down.
ATACCACGGAGATGTATGCGGCCACGTGGTTCGATGACGTGGAATTAATGGGGCCCATAAAGGTGAATACTACACCCCCTCGTGTCTTAAGAATAGAGTTCGATGGAGATCATCTCACTAGATGGGCTTTCTTCACCATATTGAACATCTACGTGTTGCTCCCCCCGGGCTACTCGATATTGAAGCTTGAGAGGAGGGAGGCCCCGTACAAGAATAAGTATCCACGGATGGGGGATGAAATCGATTAGATATATAATTTACGTGCTGAGGATGATCGTAGCTAAGTTCTTGCTGATCGTGGTGGCCTACTCCCCGCTAGACGCACTGCGGAGGCTGGCCTTCAAGATATTGATGAACGAGCACCGTGTCGTTGATTACTTTAAGCCCCATAGAGGGGATGTGGTAGTAGATGTGGGAGCTTATATAGGCATGTACTCTATGCTCTCATCTAGATTGGTAAGCGAGGAGGGAACTGTGCTCGCCATAGAACCCCATCCACTTAACTATTTGAGGCTCGTGGAGAACATAAGGGTGTTGCGGGCCAAGAACGTGAGGCCCTTGATGCTGGCTCTCCTAGATTACGACGGCTACTGTAAGCTATATGTGGCCGAGGAGCTGGTATCGCACTCCGTGCTCCCAATCTCCAACTCCTACATCACCGTTCCCTGCAGATCGCTCGATAGCCTCCTTGAGGCGCTTGGCATAGGAGATGTGGGCCTCATAAAAGTGGATGTCGAGGGGGCCGAGCTCTTAGTGCTCAGAGGAGCGGAGAGAACCCTAAGGCGTAGCAAGAATGTACGATTGATAATAGAATGCCATGGTACCCTCGGGGAAGTACGCAGGTATCTACGCTCTCTAGGCTTTTCAATAAAGATAATAAATACGAGGAGAGGAGAGAAGATATATCACATATATGCCGTTAAGCCGGCGGTGGTCAGTACATGAGGCCGGCGGTGGTCATATTATTGGATGGAGCATCGTGGAACGTCCTCGTCCCCCTCTTGGAGGAAGGAAGGCTACCCAATATACGTGAGCTCATGAAGAAGGGGGCTTATGGCCCCCTCAGGAGCGTACTGCCGGTTAACACGATCCCGGCTTGGTTATGCTATGCGACGGGGAAGAGCCCAGGTAGCCTGCGTATCTATGACTTCTTCACCTTGGACATGAAGAAGAAGACGTGCAGGTTATCCCCGTTCAGAGAGAAAACGATCTGGGATTACGTCTCAGAGCATGGCATGAGGTTTTGCGTATATAAGTTCAGAGCTCCGCCCACAATATCGGCGGATACCCGGAAGGGGTGCCTGATCCTCGATAACCCGTACAGGGGGGTACTTCCAAGAGGCCTGAAAACAGAGCTTGAAGCCAAATTCGGCAAGTTTTACTTAGAACCTAGGTATGCGATCGAAAGAGAGGGGACGTTCAGAAACGTGATGAAATTAGTAGATAAGGACTTCGAAATAATGAAGTACCTCATCGAGAAATACGATCCCTCGTTTGCTCACATGGGCATAGCTTATACGGATGGCGTCCAGCACTACTACTGGCGTGATATGGAGGAGGGAGATCCTATATACGGAGACCGTATAGCCCAACTATGGGCGAAGATAGATGAACATATAGGTCTTTTCACCGATTTCCTCGAGAGTAAGTACGGGCATGACTTCCATCTGTTCATGATATCCGATCATGGATTCATGGGCGCTGATTACGCCTTTAACATCGGGAAGTGGCTCGTAGAAAAGGGATATCTAAGATTAAGCAAGAACGCTCTGCTGGCCAAGCTCTTGCTCAAGATGCCGGGATATAACCTGATCCATAAGCTCATAGAGTTCTACAGATACAGGCTTCGGGTCATAGGCGACATCAATAGGCCATTAACCGATGCGGGATTAAAAAGGTTGAACTTATCCGTCATAGATTGGGATAGGAGCCTCGTGATACCGCTGACTGGGGAGCTATTATTCATTAATAGGACGCTCTTCCCCTCCTCGAGAAAAGCCAGGGAGTTCGCACGTGAGCTGGCCGATCAGATACGTGATATAATCACCCCCGGGGGCTACAAGCTCATTAAGTTCATCACCTTGGGCAGGGAGCTATATCCCAACGACAAGAACGCCCCAGATATAATAGCCTACTACCAACGCACGGACGTATATAATGCCCCTCTTATGGATCTCTTGTGGACTAAACTGGCGGAAGGCTGTTGGACGGGGACGCATTCTCTCTACGGCGTCCTAATAGCCCACGGCCCTTCTATCAGGAAGGGCAAGATGATAACCGGCGCTAGGTTGATAGACATTGCGCCCACGGTGCTCCATTTGCTGGGATTGCCTATGCCACGGGACATCGATGGGCGTGTGCTCGACGACATGCTTAAAGAAAGAAAAGGCCCAGCAGGCTAAAGCTGGGGCGGGGGACGGATCGTGAGGGTTTTGGTCATAGGGCTCGATGGCGTGGACTGGAACGTGATAGACCACATGGCGCATAAGGGGGTACTGACCACGATACCTGCTCTAGCCGAGCGGGGGAGATGGGCCATACTTAGATCCACCATACCCCCGATAACGGTGACCGCATGGGCATCCTTCGCAACGGGCTCTAACCCCGGGAAGCACGGCTGCTTTAGCTTCTTGCTCCCAGGCCGATCTTTGGCCGAGAAGAGACCGATTAGCAGCAGGGACATGAAGGTCAAGACGTTCTACGAGATCTTGGAAGAGAACGGACGCAAATGCGTCTTGATCAATCTCCCCCTCTCCTATCCTCCGAGGATAAGAAGCGGGATAGTCATCACGAGCATATTGACTAGGGGCGATAATTTCGTGTTCCCAAGAAATATCTTATTGAAAGTTCCCGAGTTCAGGAAATATAGGCTAGTGCCCAATTCATCTTTGTATATCATGGGGAGAACCGCGGATTACGTAAGAGATGTGAGAAACCTCGAGAGGGTGAGATTTCGCTGTGCGATGAAGCTCATGAGGTTGGTGGATTGGGATCTGTTCTTCGTACTCTTCAGCGGAACCGATTGGATACATCACGTGGCTTATGATAAGATATTCGCAAAGAGCACGGAAGAAGCTGTTAGAAGGGAAATATACGGGTTTTACAAAGAACTTGATACATATATTGAGTTGATGATAAAGAACGTGCCAAGCGACACGCTCGTGATAGTGATGTCAGATCATGGGTTCAAGACGTATCGAGGGCTCTTCTCACTAAATGCCTGGCTCAGCAAGAGGGGGCTTCTGAAGCAAGAGCTGACGGCGCCGTCCACGTATTCCCATCTCGTCGAGGAGAGCGTGGGCAGGAAAGCAACTATAAGATGGATGAGCAGACTATCGGCCATGACGTTAAGTAAGTTATGCAACAAAATCGACATAGGTTCTCAATTATTATTATTCATAGCAAGTAAGATTTCCCCCATCATGCCTATGCTATCCCACCTCAAGTTAGAGACCAGGCCGCTCATCGACGAGACGATAGCATATACGCCAGATATGAATTCCCATGGAATATATATTAACTTAATGGGGAAGTTCGTAGATGGTATAGTAAATCCATCGGAATACGAAGATATCAGAAACGAGATTATAGGAGAGCTTAAGGGGATGAGGGAGCCTAGGGGAAGGAAAACGCTATTTAAGGCTGTCCTCAGGAAAGAGGACGTATATAGAGGAGGGGAGCTCGACAGAGCACCGGATATATTAGTAGTTCCTCGGAACTACTCCGTGGAATGGAACAATCCCTTAGTGATCCTAAGAGAAAGGCCATTCAATTTCCACAACCTTCACGGGATACTGATAATGTATGGTTCCCGGGGCTGTGATGTCAAGTACAACGTAGAAAACGATAGTACCGTAGATATATATGACGTGGCCCCCACAATATTAACCGCCCTCGGCGTCGAGAAGCCAAGATATATGGACGGGCGCACCTTAATCCATCTATAAGGCTTGGGAGCTTAGATAAGACCATGGAAACGGGATTGATTGCTCAGGCGGGACGAGAGCAACTAGGAAAAGGTACCTTTAGAACAAGAAACATGATGGGAAATGGCTTGTTTATCTCGAAAACCTTATAAGCCAGGCTATGTCCACGGTAATGCCATGAAAATACCCCCGTTTAAGTACTACTTCCCCGAGCGCTGCGTGAAGAACGTGATAAGGAACATAGAGCGCCTTCTTCAGAGCGGGGACTTCCTGACGCAAGGAAAGTACGCCGAGGAATTCGAGAAGAAATTTGCGTCGTATATAGGAACTAAGCACGCCATCTCCGTCTCGAGCGGCACGGCCGCTCTCGAGATAATATTTCAGATCCTTGATGTCTGTGGGCTCAAGGTTTTAGTGCCAACAAATACATTTGCCGCCACGGCTTACGGCGTGATAAGGGCTGGCGGTAGGCCCGTGTTCGTGGATATAGAGAGGGATCTGAACTTCAGCCTCTCGGATGTCAAGAAGAGATTGGACGATCGGGTGAGGGCCGTCATGCCCGTCCACATAGGCGGTCTCATCTCGCCGAGGCTTGTGGACTTATTGGAGCTAGCCGAGGAAAGGGGTATTTACGTGGTCGAGGACGCCGCCCACGCCCATGGTAGCGAGTTGGACGGCAGGAAGGCTGGCGCCTTCGGGGTGGCGAATGCGTTCAGCTTCTTCTCCACCAAGGTGATGACCACCGGCGAGGGAGGTATGATAACCACGGACGACGACGAGATCGCCGAGAAGGCTAGGATACTGCGTAATCAGGGCAAGGTGAGGGGGAACCTCATAGGCATGATGGGCTACAATTGGCGTATGACGGAGCTCCAGGCGATAATAGGTCTTGAGCAGCTGAAGCTCTTGCCGGAGATCATAGAGAAGCGTAGGAAAGTAGCTGAGATATATGACGAGCTGCTCGAGGATGTGAAGTCAGTAGAGGTGCTCGAGGTACCGGATAACGTGAGGTCGAATTACTATAAGTACGTAGTCTTCTTGCCTAGGGGATGCGATCCAGAGCTTCTTAGGGCTTACATGAGGGAGAAGTTTGACATATCGCTAGCTGGCTATGTATATGAAGTCCCTCTACACGCACAGCCGGTCTTCAAAGAATACGTGGATGACCCGGATAGCTATCCGGTAGCAGACGACCTATGCCATAGGCATATAGCACTCCCCATCTATCCCCAGATGACGGAAGAAGAGGCCCATTACGTCATCGATAGCCTCAAGGCATCCTTGAGGGCGCTGGAGTGGATATAGGTTGCGCATCGCCGTCGTAGGCGGCTCGGGCTTCATAGGCAGCTTCCTCATAAAGGGGCTGTTGAGAGAGGGCCATAAGGTCATCAACGTGGATATCAGGGAGAGCAGCCTCGATGTGGAATTCCACTTGGCCGACGTGCGTGTGCTCGATCAACTGCAGAACGCCCTAAGCGAGGTGAACGTGGTCTATCACTTAGCTGGCACGGTGCTCAACGTAGCAAGGAAAAACCCCTACTTATCCGGCCAACTAGATATATACGGAACCTTGAACGTTCTGGAGGCATGTGTGAGAAATGATATTGAGAAGCTAATATACGCCAGCAGCTTCTACGTCTATGATGGTCTGCCGCCCGATATCAAGGTTAGCGAGGCCCATAGCTCGGACATATTTAAGGCCGAGATGTTCGGCGTAGCCAAGCTCGTGGGCGAGCGGCTCATCTTAGAGTACAACCGGAAGTACGGCCTAAATTACGTCATACTCAGGTTCGGCCCCGTCTACGGCCCTCATGAGCGTTGCTCGTGCGTCATCTGCGATTTCATAAGAGATGGTTTATCGGGAAAGCCTATAGTCGTCTGGGGGGAGGGCAAGCGCCGGAACCAATACACATATGTAGAGGACATAGCTGATGGGGCTGTCAAGGCCATGAAGCATACAAATGAAATATTCAACCTTATATCACCGGAGTACAAGAGCATAGGGGAGATAGCAGAGCTACTTAGGGAGAGCTATGGTTTTAAAGTAGAATACGATAGGCGCAGGCGAGAGGGGCCGAGCATGCCGTACATATCACCGGAGAAGGCTATGAAGGCCTTAAGATGGAGGCCTCTAAGCCTGGAAGAGGGAATAGAGAGAACTGTCCAAGCCATGAGTAAGAAATCCCAGACGCCAACTTATCGATAAGGGACATGAGGTGTAGCCTCGTGAAGGGCGTGATCTTGCACGGCGGTGCGGGCACCAGGCTCAGGCCCCTAACGTTTAGCGATCCAAAGCGGCTCGTCCCCGTGCTCAAGAACTCGTCGCTATCTGACATAACTGGTTCTAAATTATTAATAAAATGGGAAGTAGCTAAGTTCGCATCAACCGTGAAGTAAGGATAAAAAAGCGATTCTTATGGAGTAATATCATTGAGTAGCACATGATATGGATGGACGAGTGCTCTATGATATGCTTAAAGGACGAGAAGGAAAAAGCTAATAAGCCAGCAGCCTAGGTCTGCTAGAAAGCTAGAAAAACCGGGGGCGTAAAAAGTCGAGGATCCTAGTTATAGAGCCTGACGGCGTAAACCGGGATGTGCTCAATTATATGACCAGTGTGGGAGTATTAAGAACAATACCAGCTCTGACGGGGAAGGGTAAGTGGCTTACTCTTAAATCAACCATACCGCCTATAACTGCGACTGCCTGAGTTTCGTTCGTTACAGGCGCAAATCCGGGAAAGCACGGATGTTTCAGCTTCGTAATGCCATGTCGTTCACTAGCTATAAGGAGGCCAGTAAGCAGTTTAGATAGCGTCATACACCATAAGGTTTCGCGATGATTTCAAAAATAAATGAGTTAATCTACGATCGATTTAATATTGATGCTCTTAAACTAATTCGCACTCTAATTAGAAATCCCAAGATTTCCTTTGCTGAATTACGTTATAAACTTTACCAAATTCTTCATCCGGATTTCCCATGGCTAACTGAGGAAGCGAACTCTATTCTAATTATGTGGCTTCGCCCCTCAATGAAGGGTTTTGAGTGGGGATCGGGTGGATCTAGCATCTTTTTCGCAAGACGAATACACCGTCTTGTAAGTATTGAGCATGATCTAAAAATGGTTTACTCGTGTTAAAGCAATGCTTGAGAGAAGATCGATAAGGAACGTAGACCTGAAGTTAATCCCCCCAGTCTCTCCAGAAGATTTATGTGGGATCGATTGGAAAAGTGTATGGCCGGGATATTATTATTACAGAAAAACCTCCACCGCAACCTGAATTCATACATTATTTTAATGCTATAAATGAGTATCCTGATGAATACTTCGACTTCATCCTAGTCGATGGGGAGGCACGTATTGCCTGCTTTCTAAATGCTTTACCAAAAGTAAAGCCAGGTGGCCTTATCATCTTCGATAACTCAGATCGCAGACATTGGAGAAAATTTTTGGATTGGATAAGTTCCCTCCTACGATGCTGGATTCGAATAAAAACAACAAACGGTCTCTGGGATACCGACTTTTTCGTTAAACCGAAACGAAAATAGCATTATTTATTCTGAGATAGGTCACATCTCCCTTGAAGCCAATTAAGTACGTTCAATAAATGTAAATCTGTTCTTCTAGTTCTGTGCTCTATAGTTTCCTTAAGGAGCCGTAAAGGTTCTTTAGGTTCATCTTGCTCAAGACTATCTGTGTGAGGTCTGTAAGAAGCCAAGATAGCCTGTGAAGCCTATTGAGCCTATACTCGAGATACCCCCTTTCGGGCACCTCGTCGAACTGTGCTTCACGTTTTTTGGGCTCTTGGAAAAATCTTAAATACACCGTACGGCATCCTCAGGTCGGTCATAGGTGGTGAGCATGCCCCTCTTAGGGTCAGTCAAAGAGTTGGCCCTTCCTGGTGTTAAACTCGTCGATCTCGTCCGATTTCCAGATGAAAGGGGCGTCTTCACAGAGATAATGCGCTCTGACTGGGTAGAACTCCTAGGCGGCGACACTATAGTACAGGCTAATCTATCAATAACCTACCCCGGCATCGTAAGGGCCTGGCACAAGCATCAAAGGGGGCAGGTAGACTACTTCTTAGTCGTGAAGGGAGCTATAAAAGTGTGCGCTTATGATGACGATGAAGAATCGCCTACTAGGGGCCACATGGTCGAGGTTGTGTTGACGGAGAACAGGATGCAACTTCTCAGAATCCCCGGTCGATACTGGCACGGCTTTAAGGTCGTGGGACCAGCGCCTGCTTACTTGATCTACTTCGTGAACAGGCTCTATGATTATAGGAACCCAGATGAACTCCGCAGGCCCTGGAACGATCCGGCTATAGTGCCTATTAAGATAAATGGCCGAGAGGACGACCCACGCGTGGGGAAGCCCTGGGATTGGTTCAGGCCTCCACACAAGTGAGGGGATCACAGCCCTTGAGGGTGCTGATAACAGGGGCCAGTAGCCTGCCGGGCTATAGGGCAGCATTGGCTCTGCTCAGCCGGGGCCACCAGGTGGTAGGCACCTACCTGACCCATGAGGTGCCCATCCAACACGAGGCCTTCACGGCCGTGAGATTGGACGTGAGGGACAGAATTGGCCTTGAGCGCTTGTTCAAGAAGCACCGGCCGGAGGCCGTCATCCACATGGCCGCCTACGGTGATGTAGATGGCTGTGAGCGCGACCGCGCCCTGGCTTGGGATGTGAACGTGCTAGGCACCATTAACGTGGTCAGAGCGGCTGAGCGATATGCGGACTACTTGCTTTACCTCTCGACCGATTACGTCTTCGATGGCCTCAGAGGCATGTATGAGGAACACGAGCCCCCATGCCCCATCAACTACTACGGCCTCACGAAGATGTGTGGGGAGGTGGCTGTCCTCACGGCAGACATCGGGAGATCCATCGTGAGAGCAAGTTCCATTTACGGCCTCGGGCCTGGCAGGAAGAACTTCGCTAAGTTCCTCGTGGAGAACCTGAGCGCGGGCAAGCCCGTGAGAGCGCTCGTGGATCAGTACACCACGCCCACCCAGGCCAGCCTCCTGGCGGAGGCCCTCGTGGAGATCTTAGAGCGGAGGCCCACGGGCATCTTCCATGTGGTGGGCGAGCGCATGAGCAGGCACGAGTTCGCCCTCAGGATCGCAGAGTTCTTAGGCCTCAATAAGGAGCTGGTGAAGAAGGCCGAGATGGAAGAGTTTAGCTGGCTAGCACCACGCCCGAGAGATGCCAGCCTCAGATGTGAGCGCACCCGCCAAGTGCTCAAGACAGATTTTTACAGCACGAGTGAGGCTCTACGGGCCCTCAGGACCGAGTATGAGGAGGTGCGGAGGCGACCATGAAGGTGCTCGTAACAGGTGGCGCTGGTTACATCGGCTCCACGCTCGTCAGGCTCCTGCTTGAGCGCGGCTACGATGTGGTCGTCTTGGACAGGCTGTTCTTCGGCAGGGAGCCGCTAGCGGACGTGGAGGACCAAGTGAGGATCGTGGAGGACGACATAAGGCGGTTTGACCCGCGCATTCTAGAGGGCGTGGACGCTGTACTCGACCTAGCGGCCCTGCCAAACGATCCCACATGCGAGCTGGATCCGGAAACGGCCATGGACATTAACTACAAGGGCAGGGTGCGCGTGGCCAAGTTAGCCAAGAAGAAGGGCGTAAGTCGCTATGTGTTAGCCAGCACTTGCAGCGTCTATGGTTTCCAGCCCGGTATTTTGGATGAGAACTCGTCCGTTAAGCCTTTGACCGTCTACGCGAGGGCCAGCTACCTGGCCGAGATGGAGATCCTGCCGCTCGCTGACAGGCGGTTCGTAGCCACGGCCCTGAGGCAGGCCACGGTCTATGGCCTGAGCTACAGAATGAGGTTCGACCTGGCCGTGAATGGCATGGTGAAGGCCCTGTTCAAAACGGGCGTCATCCGCATCATGAGGGATGGGCGCCAGTGGAGGCCCTTCGTCCACGTCAAGGACACCTCCAGGGCCTTCATATCCGTGTTGGAGGCCGAGCCTGAGTTGGTAAATGGCCAGGTATTTAATGTGGGAAGCGATGAGCAGAACGTGCAGATATTCGAGCTGGCCGAGATGGTATCGAAGGCCTGCGGCCAAGAGTTCAGGTATGAATGGTATGGATCACCCGACCGGAGGAGCTACCGGGTGAGCTTCAAGAAGATAAGAGAGCTCCTAAACTACAGGCCTCACTACACCATAGAGGAGGGAGCCCGCGAGGTTTGGGAAGCGCTAGTGGAGGGACGCATAGATCCGGATGATCCTAGGACCATCACCGTGAAGTGGTATAAACGCCTCCTGGAGGCTGGCGTGAAGCTCTAGAGCACGACCTCCGAGTAATCGCCTATGCTGAGTTTGTAGACCCTCCTCCTGTCCTTTCCCTTCACCACCCGGGCGTGCCTGCCTATTAAGCTCTCCTCCAGCCTCTCCACGCCCTCCACATGCACGCCCTCCAAGAGGACGCAGTATTCTACGCTGCTATCCACCACGCGAGAGCCAGGCCCCACGCTCGTGTAAGGGCCTATGAAGGAGCACTCCACCACGCAGTCGCGCCCTATAATGGCTGGCCCTCTCACCACGCTGTCCACCACTCGGGCCCCCTCCTCCACGATGACCCTCCCCTCCACCTTAGACCTGATTACCTTGCCTCTGATGTCTCTCTTCACGCGCTCGTCTAAGAGGAGGGCGTTCGCATACAGTATGTCGTCCTTCTTCCCCGTGTCCAGCCACCAGCCCTCCACGAAGGCGTAGCCGACCTTATAGCCATGCTCCAGAAGGAGCTGGATGGCGTCTGTTATCTCCAACTCACCACGCCAGCTGGGCTTCAGCCTATCTATCATCTCGAAGACCACGGGCGTGAAGAAGTAAACGCCCACCAGCGCGTAGTTGCTAGGAGGTTCCTTGGGTTTCTCCACCAGCCTCACCAGGCGCCCTTGCTCGTCGAACTCTCCTACACCAAAGCGTCTTGGGTCCTCTATCTCCTTGAAAAGGATAAAAGCATCATAATCGTCCTCTAGGAACTCCTTAAGATGCCTCTTGATCCCGTGCTGGAGGAGATTATCGCCCAAATAGACCACGAATGGCGAGCTACCCACAAAGTCGCGGCAGAGACCCACGGCATGGGCTATGCCCAAGGGCTTCCCTTGGTAGATGTAAGTGATGCGGCAGCCGAAGCGGCTCCCATCCCCGTAGTGCTCCCTCACGAGCTCCGGGAAGACCTCGCCCAAGACAATGGCTATCTCCCTGATGCCAGCAGACACCATGTCCTCCAGCGCGTATTGTGATACGGGCTTATTAGCCACGGGTATGAGCTGCTTTGGGCCACTGAAGGTAAGAGGACGGAGTCTAGTGCCAGCCCCCCCATGGAGGAGGACACCCTTAACCCTCATGTCGCCCTGCTCTCGGGGGAAGACCCTATTTATCCCTTTTCCCAAAAGCAGTAAGCAGTCTTGCTCCCCGAACTCACAGAGCTGGTATATGGAGAAGACATCATGCGAGAGCATGGCTTTCAAATCGGGGAGATAGCCCGTATCACAATGTCAGCTACGTGTTCGAGCCCATGACGCCCGATGGACGAGGTTGGCCTGGCGATGTGAAGCTCATGCTACTCGACATAAGCAAGCTCAAAGCTACAGGCTGGAGACCAAGCATGAGCTCAGAGGAGGCCGTGAAGGAGACGGTCAGAGAGCCTCTTAAATCTGGCCATTAGGCCTAGAAGTACTCATATTTGGAAGGCCATATGTTAGCGGCTCTCTGATGCTCTCCTCCGATCCGCCCGGCTCTTCCTTATATCGCCCAATCTCGGCGGGCCATACTCCGGCCTGAGGCCCTTGTAGCCTATCAGGAGCACTACATCTCCTATGCCGCGGTAAGCCATCAGGCGTAGTATCCACTCCAAGAGGGGTTTCTCGTCCCGGCCTATCGGCACCATGGACTTAGGTATGTAGTAGCTCAGGGGCCTGAGCCTAGAGCCTAGGCCGCTGCACAGAATCACGCCTTTAATAGTCTCATCGACCCTCACATCACAGCGCTCCCTTAAGCGCCCTCACGGTTTCGTCAAGTAGCTTTAAAGGCCCTGAGCGAGGGCTCCTTAACGCTCTCTACTTTATTCCTCGGCAACGCCCTTCCTGCCTTATCTGGCCTCTCCGGCCTCGTCGTTAAGGTCTTAATCACCACGTCCAACTTCTCAGATATATCGCCGTGCTTCCTAAACACGGTCTAAGGACATCGCGTGTCCTTAGCATCAAATGTCGGGTGCTCATGGCCTTGCCTCGGATTCCCTCAGCCTGCCCGCAGGCTCCCACCTGAACCTCCATAGGCCTCTCCCGAACGACCCGACGACCAGCTCTAGCTCTTCTGCCAACATGTCGTTTATCAGGGGCTCATCCGCTAGAGGCGATACGA